>DAOKZF010000067.1:6865-8723 GCA_035325785.1 Miltoncostaeaceae bacterium | reverse complement strand
GAGACTGTCCTGGAAGGTGGCGGCCTGCCGGCTGCCGTCGGCGGCCACCCATTCCATCTCGCCGTCGGTGCGCGGGAACCGCACCGGGCGCACCACGCCGCCGTCGCGCAGGGCGTCACCGTAGCCATATTCGATGTCGGCCCCGGCCAGGCCGTCGTCGTCGTAGCGCACGAATGGGATCGCCCGCGTGTCGGAGCGGAACGGGGTGCCCGACAGCGACAGGCGCACGGCGGCCGAGGCGAAGGCCGCCCGCACGCTGTCGCCCCAGGCGCGCTCGTCGCCGGCGTGGTGGATCTCGTCGAGCACCACGAACGCGTCCCGGGCGATCGCCGCGAGCGGTTCGGCGCTGGTGGCCACCTGCTGGTAGGTGGTGACCATGCCGTGGGTGTCGGCCGGCAGGCGCCCGTCGGCGGCGGTCCAGGCCGGCTCCAGGTGCAGGTCGAGCGCCTCGGCGGCGTCGGCCCACTGGGTCTTGAGGTGCTGGGTGGGCGCCACCACCACCAACCGTCGACCGGGGTGAGCCGCCAGGTGCTGGCGGGCGGCGGTCAGGGCGAAGGTGGTCTTCCCGGCTCCCGGGGTCGCCACCGCGAGAAAGTCGGTTCCCCGACGCTCGGCAAACTGTTCGAGGGCGGCCTTCTGCCAGCGTCTCAGTCGGATCGATCGCGCCATGGGAGCCCCACAGATTAGCTCCCTCGGGATGCCTCGGCCGGACCCGCGCGCACGGGCCCGGCCGAGGCGCTCACATCTACGCCTGCTTCACCAGGGAGAGGTCGATCTCGATCTTGACCGTGTCGGCCACCAACAGGTTGCCGCTGCCCAGCGCCTGGTTGAAGCGCATCTTGTAGTCGGCGCGCGACAGCTTGCCGCGCAACTCGATGCCGACCCGCTCGTTGCCCCACGGGTCGACGTCCTGGCCGAGCACGTCGCCCTTGAGCGTGATGTCGTTGGTGACACCGTTGATCGTCAGGCGCCCGGTGACGGTCATGCTGTCCTCGTCGGGCATCTCGACGCGGGTGGACTCGAGGGTGAACACCGGGTGAGCGGCCGCGTTGAAGAAGTCCTCGGAGCGCAGGTGGTCGTCGCGCTGCTGCTCCTTGGTGTCGACCGAGGCCGCCTGCACGGTGGCGTTGGCGCTCATCGTGCCGTCCTCGGCAACCACAAGGGCACCGGAAAACTCGTTGAACTCGCCCCGGACGGTGGCGATTCCCATGTGCTTGACGGCAAAACCGACCGATGAATGAGCGTGGTCGATGTCCCAGGTGCCGGCGGCGATTGCGGTTGCGGTGGTGCTCACGTGTGTCTCCCTCGTATCGGTCGGGGCACCGTGGCCCCACATCATTGCTCGCTCAAGCATAGCGCATTGGTTGCCTCGTCAACAAACAATCGACGGGATCCGTTGGAGATCCGCCCGCGATCTGTGACAGTGCCACCCAATGCTGCCCACATCTCTCACCATGACACCGGCGCGCCCGCGCGCGCCCCGCACGATCGTCGCCCTCCTCGGCGCCGCCACGCTGCTTCTGTCGGCCGGCGGCGCACGCGCCCAAACATCCGTGGAGCCAACGACGCGCCCGCTGCCCGACGTGGTCGCCGACGCGGTCCCGGCGGTCGTCGCCATCCACAATCAGAGCCGTTTCGGCCTCGTGAGAGGCAGCGGCGTCGTCGTGGACCCATCGGGTCTCATCCTCACCAGCTACCACGTGGTCGCGGGCGCACGGACCGTGCAGGTGGTCATTCGCCCGGGAGCCGCCCGACGCGGTCCGGCCGTGCTTCGCCTGCGCGGACGGGTGATCGACGGCTCCCGCGGCCGCGATCTGGCCCTGGTGCGCGTGGCGGCCCGCGACCTGCCCGCGCTCTC
>DAOKZF010000067.1:0-6855 GCA_035325785.1 Miltoncostaeaceae bacterium | reverse complement strand
CCCGCACCTCCCCCGCGCCACGCCCGGGCGAAACGGCACTGTCGATCGGATTCGCCCTCTCGCTGCCGGGCGGACCGAGCGTGTCGCACGGGGTCGTCTCGGGTCTGAACCGCAGCCTCCCGGTGGACGGCCGGCGCCTCCACCATCTGCTGCAGACCGACGCCGCCGTCAACCGGGGCAGCTCCGGCGGTCCGCTGCTGGACCGCGACGGACGCCTGATCGGCATCAACGCCGCGCTGATCGCCGACGGGTACACCCAGAACGTGGCCTTCGCGGTCGACATCCGCCAGGCCCTGCCGCTCATTCGCAAGGCGCTCACAGCCCGCCCCTCTGCCACCCCTGCGGCCACCGGTGCTGCTGCTTCCGCCCTCTCAGGGTAAGGCCGGTGGCGGCGACGGGCCCTCATGGCGACGGTCCGCTCACACCTTCGCAGCCCTCAACCCGCACCGCACCGAGGTGGTCCACGCCGTCCGCGCCGCACTGGTCGCGCCCCAAGACGGCGGGCAACGACTGCTCGATGCGCGCGGCGCGACCCTGGAACGCGCCCGCACCGCATGGGAGGAACTCGATCGGGCACCCACCCTGCCGGTGTGGCGGCGCTACAGCGGGGTGGTCTGGGAGGCACTCGTGCCGCCACGGCCAACCGCGGCGCAGATCCGCGCCCTGGATGAACGCGTACTGGTCATCAGCGCCCTGTGGGGTCTGCTCGCCGGCGCCGATCGGATACCCGACTACCGACTGAAGATGACGGCCCCGCTCGCCCCGCTCGGCCGGCCGGCCGCCTTCTGGCGCCCCCACATCGGCGCGGCCCTCGACGCCCATGCCGACGACCGGTGGGTGATCGACCTGCTGGCGCGCGAGCAAGCGGCCGCCCTCGACCCGCGGGCGCTGCGCCGAGCGCGCCTGTGTCACATCGAGTTGGTGCGGAACCTCGCCGACGGCCACCGACGGGCCGCCGGACATGCCGGCAAACAGGCGAAAGGACGCCTGGCGCAGGCCATATTGCGCACGGGCGCGCACCGCCCACAGGACATCGCCGACCTGGAGGTTCCCGGCCTCAGGGCGGTGTCGGTGCGGGTCGACGCGCTCGACGCCCAGGTGACGTTCGCCCTGAGCGCGACGCGGTAGCCGACTCGGAGCAACCGCCTAGACCCACCCCCGCTCGCGCGCCAACAGCAACGCCTGCGCCTGGCCGCTGACCTCGAGCTTGCGGTAGACGTGGTGCAGGTGGTTGTGGATCGTCGAGACCGAGCACTCCGACGCGAGCGCCACCTGCTTGGCGGTCATCCCGTCGGCCAGCATCTTCAACACCGAGAACTCCCGCTCGGTGAGTTCCGGCGGCCGCTCCGCCGGCGGCGTCGGGTCGTTGCCCATGAGCAGGGAATCGAGCGTCTGTTCGTCCAACCCGCAGGCCACCGCCGCATCACCCACCCGTTCCGCGGCCACCACATCGCCATCGCGAGCCCGCACCAACAACCCGGCCAACCACACCGAACGGGCGGTCATCGTCTGCGGCGGGTCGTCATCGTGATGGCGATGAACCGCCTCGGCCAGGTCCTCGGCCAGCCCCCAGCGCCGGCAGATCCAGGCCCCGACCCGCACATGATCGGTGCCGAAAGCCTGACGTTCCTGGCGCACGCCGACCAGGGGCCCGGGGAGAGTGATGCCCACGTCCCCGGCCACCTCGGAGAGGATCGGCATGCCGATATCCACCAGCAGACCGGCAACGTGGGCGTGCGGGCCGGCGGCCGGATCGATCAACTCGGCCAGAGTCTGGGCGAGCTCCGCCACATCGTGCGCCTGACGCACCAGGGCCATGCTGGGCAGGCCGTAGGCCGGCAGGGAGCCGGCAACCAGCGGATAGGTGGACGCGGCCAGCAGCAGGGCCCGCAGGCTCTCCGTACCAATCCGCACCACCGCCTGGTCGAGGGTGCCGGCTGCCCCACCGTACATCGCGCTCGAGCCGACGCGCAGCACCATCGCCGCCAGTTCGGGACTCTGCCCGACCCGCTCGGCCAACTGGCGCATCGAGGTGCGCTCATCGTCCAACAGGCGCAGCGCCCCGTTCACCACCGCCGACGGTACCGCCAGCCGCTCCGCCGCCGCCGCCACCAGGGTCGGCGACACCGTGCCCGAACGAGCCGCGACCCGAGCGGCATCGGCCCCCCCTCGGGCCGCCACGCGAACGGTGGCCTCGCTCACGGCGACGCCTCCGGCGCGCCCGGTGGGGCCAGACCGCGACGGACGACGGCGCGCCCGGCCGCCCCCACGCCGATGTCCAGATCGTCGCCGGCGGCCTGCTCGAGCCGCGCCAACGCATCGTCGACGCCCAGCGGGCCACGCGTCGGGGTGCCGTTGACCAGGCGATCGAACCGGTCGGCGGCCGCGATGATCCGCGCCTCCAGGGGGATTGTCTCGCCGGACAGACCGTCGGGATAACCGCCGCCGTCCATCCGCTCGTGGTGGTGGTACACCCACGGGCCGAGCGGCGCATGTTCCGAACCGTTGAGCATCCGCGCGCCGATCTCCGGGTGACGACGCAGCTCGTCGCGCTCGCCGTCGGTCAGCTCATCGGCGCCCACGACGATGTCGCGGCGCATCCCCGCCTTGCCCAGATCGTGCAGTCGCCCGGCGATCGCCACGCGCGCCGCCCGATCGTCGCGCAGCCCCAGCTCGCGCGCGACCAACTCGCACAGCTCCCCCACCCGCACCGAATGGCCCACCGTGGTCGGATGGCGTTGGTCCACGGTGTCGGCCAGCGCGAAGAGGGTCGTCAGGAGCGACTGCTCATCGGCGCTGCGCCGTTCCTGCTCGGCATCCAGGATCGCCGCCGCCTCGCGGTGGAAGAGGAACGTGCGGTCACCGCCGTGCAGACGCGCCCAGCTCATCGCCTGGCGGGCATGGGTGAACAGCTCATCGGGGCCGGCGGCCTGATCGGGGAAGCTCGCCACCCCCACCGACAGCGTGAACGCCCCCGACAGCAGGGGATCCTCCCGCAGGCTGGCGCGCAGCCGTTCGCCCACGCGGAAGGCGTCCATCCCCTCCACCTCCGGCAGGATCGCCGCCAGTTCGTCCTCGCCCACCCGGCACCCAATGTCCATGCCGCGCAGGCGGGCGGCGATGTGGGTGCTGAGGGTCCGCATGGCCGCATCGCCCGAGGAGGCGCGCCCCTCGCCGCGCACCTCGCGCAGACCATCCAGCGAGAGCACGGCCACCGACAGCGGTCCACCGGTGCGCCGCGCGCGCTGGCACTCCTGTTCCAGCCGGGTACGGAAATAGCGGGCGTTGAAGAAACGCGTCAACGGGTCGACGGTCCCGAGGTCCCGGATCTCGCGTTGCAACACGACGGTGGTGAGGGCCGAGGCGGTGTGCCCGGCGAGCCCTGTGAGCGCCTCCAGTTCGTCGGCGCTAATGCCGTAGGGGTCCTCGCTGAGCACCGCCAGATACCCGAGGCTGGCCCGGTCGCCGACCGCCGCCACCGCCGCGGCCTGGAACCCCCGTTCGCACAGTGGATTGCCCTCGCCCAGAGGTCCGCGCCATTCGCCCCCCTGGGCGATCTCGACCCGCACGTGTCGCGGCACCAGGGCGGCGATCTCCCGCTCCTCCAGGCGTTCCAGACCGTCGACGGCGGCGGTCTCCAACCGGGCAGAGCCGGCGGCGACCAGCACGGCCACCGGGGTGGCGGTCAGCGCACGAGCGTCCGCCAAGGCGACCGCGATCGCGTCGCGCGGGTCCTCGGTCGCCCGCAGCGCCAGGGCCGCGGCGGCCAGCCGGCGGGCCCGACGGCGGTCATCGGTGCGTATCCGGCTCAGGCGCTCAACCTCCAACAGCCCGGCGTAGTGCGCGGCGAGGATCCGCAGGGCCGCGGTCAGGTCCGGCTCGGCGTCGACCCCCCACAGCTCGATGCTCCCGAGCGAGCCGTCGCGCCCCTCCAGCGCCACCGCGACCGGTGCGGCGTCGACCGCGCCGGGGGCACCATCGAGGGCCAGCTGAGCCGTGCGCCCGTTGCCGGTCGGGCCGACGATCCGCCCGCCGTGCGCTCCGGTGAGCGAGATGGCCGCGTCGAGCACGGTGAGTGCGAGCCGCTCCGGTCGCCGTTCGCGCCCGATGCGCTCGATCAGTTGCGCCAACCGTTGAGGACCGCTTCGCCCCGGATCTTCCATCGGCCGCTCGGCCCCCTTTCGCCCACGTCTGTGCCCGGTGTCTCCCCTATCGGCGCCGGCGGGTCATCTCTCAAGCCGAACGCCCGACCCGCGACAGCGCTGTCAGAGGTCCCGGCGGCGCATCTCCCGCTCGATGAGGTCCCGGTCGTCGGCGGAGATCTCGGGGACGCTCGGCGCCGTCTCTCCCCCGGAGCGGCGCGTCCAGAGACGGGTGAGCCACGGGACCAGGATGATCCCCCCGATCAGCACCAGGATCGGCACGACCCAGGCGATCAGGTTGAAGCCCCGCTTGGGCGGGGTGGCCAGCACCTGCTCACCGAAATCATCGACCATCGCATCGATGATCTGCTGCTTGGTCCACCCGTCGTCGATCCGGGCGGCGATGAACGCCTTCATGTCGTTCGCCACCGGCGAATGCGACACGTCCAGGGGCGAGTTGCAGGTGGGGCAGCGCAGCTCGCGCGCCACCTCGTTGACACCGAGCGCGCCGGCGACGGCCGGTACCAACAGCAGGCCGGCCAGCAGCATGAGCGCGACGGCCAGCGGTCGGCGGGCGCCCATCAGCCGCGCTCCTTCAACAGCTGGTCCACCGGGGTGGAGATCTGGGCGATGTCGGTCAGCTGGCCGACCTGTTTCACCGCGATGCGCCCCCGCTGGTCGATGATGAACGTCTCCGGCAGGCCGCCGACCTCGTAGCGCAGCTTGGTCGTGTCGCCCTTATCGCGCAGGTTCGGATAGCTGACCGCGTATTCCTTGAGAAAGCCGCGCGCGTTGTTGGGCAGGTCCTGGACGTTCACGCCCAGCACGACCACCCGATCACCGCGAGCCCGATAGCCGCGCGCCGCGCCCTCGAGCAGCGGCATCTCCTCCTTGCAGGTGTCGCACCAGGAGGCCCAGAAGTTCAGCACGACCACCTGGCCGCGCAGATCGCGCAGGTCGTAGGAGGCCCCCTCGGGGCCGACCCCGTCGGCCGCGTTGAACACCGGCAGGTCCATGTCGGGCGCCTGCGGACGGTCGCCCGCGGCCAGGGCGTCCTGGATCGTGCTGCCCACGCCCTGATGCATCAACCCGACCACCAGCAGCACCACGACCGCGAGGATCGCGGCGGCGGTCCCGCCGATCACCCATGCGCGACGGCGCCGGCCGGTCGGTGATGGCGGATCGGAGGAGGGTGGGGTGGCGGTGGGCGGTGCGCTGTCGTCTGTGGGCATGAGCGCCATGGTAGACGCTCCGGCGGTCGATGCCCCGAGGCGTCCGTCCGCCTCGGTGTGGGTCAGACGGCCGCCGCCCCCGGTGCGATCGCCACCGACCCGTTGGGGTTACCGCCCAGCTCCGCGTACAGAACCGTGGTGTTGGGCAACCAATTCGAGTTCAGGCCACCCGGATCGTTCGCCGCCCCGACCGGGCAGTACTTCTGCTGGATCTGGGCCAGGGTCACCAGTCCCTCATCGAGGTAGCCCTTCTTCAGACCGGCGGCGACCGTGGCGATGTTCTCCTCCCAGGAGGAGAACGGGCGATGCGGCCCCCAACCGAAGGCGTTGTGGATCGAGCGGGCGCCGGGGTCACTGCCCAGTCCGCTCTCCGCCCGGGCGATCGCCGCCAACGCCCGCGGGTCGATCCCGTTCGCCAGGCCCTCGCGCACAAACACCGCCCCGTAGCCACGCAGCGGCGAATCCGGGTTCTTGCGCGCAATCCATTCGTCAATCTGGTTGGCCATCTCGGTGGCCCCCGGCAACGAGGAGATCGCGCTCACCGCGCCCGCCGGAGCGAGCGGTCCGCCCGTCCCGACACCGGCAAGCGGACCCACGCCGGGCGGCCCGACGGCGGCGAACGGGCCGGCCCCGCTGGCGACGTCCGTCACCGGACCGGCGCCCGACGCCGCCGCGAGGGCCTGGGCGAACCCGCCGGGCACCGATGGGGTCGCCGGGACGGCCCCGGCGCCGTTCACGCCCGCACCGACCAGGCTTTGAATTTCGCCGATCCGCGCCAGGGCGGCGCTGATACCCGTGATTTCACCGACGCTCACATCCCGCATATCGGCGTGAGCGCGGGGAACCTGAGCCCCCGGCACGCCGCGCGCGCCGCGGCGCTCAGTCGCTCAACAGCGCCCGGGCGGCTTCCTGGGGGTCATCGGCGCTCATCAGGGCCTCGCCGACCAGGATCGCGTCGACGCCCGCCTCCTCCAGGTCGCGCACGTCGGCGCGGGTGCTGATGCCGGACTCGGCCACCACCACCGTGCCGGCCGGCACGTCGGCCAGCAGACGGTAGGTGGTCTCCAGATTGACCTCGAGGCTGTGGAGGTTGCGGTTGTTGATCCCGATCCCCTCGGCCCCCGCCTCCACCGCGACCTCGACCTCCTGCTCGTCGTGCACCTCGACCAACGCATCCATGCCCAGGTCGGAGGCGACGGCGATCAGATCGGCCAACCGGGCCGGTTCCAGCGCCGCCACGATCAACAGCGTCGCGTCCGCGCCGGCCACCCGCGCCTCGAGCAACTGGTACTCGTCGACCAGGAAATCCTTGCGCAACAGGGGCAGGTCGCAGGCCGCCCGCGCCTCGACCAGATCGTTCAGGCTGCCGCCGAACCAGTGGGGTTCGGCGAGCACCGACGAGGCCCGCGCTCCGGCGCGCTGATAGGCCTGCACGACATCGGCCGCCCGGGCATCGGGGTGGATCGGCCCGCGCGACGGGC
>DAOKZF010000066.1:0-8749 GCA_035325785.1 Miltoncostaeaceae bacterium | reverse complement strand
CGCCCGCCAGGAGCGCCGCCTCGGTGGCGATCTCTCCGTCGAGGGGCAGCAGCCGCACGCCGTCGCCGGCCAGCGCGGTCCTCACCCAATCGCGGATGTCGCGATCGAGTTCGATGCGCCCATTCCGGGCCAGATAGGCAACTTCAAAGCAGCTGATCGCGGCGACACCGACCGCCTCACGATCGGCGACATCCCTCACCGCACGCGACAGCCGCGCGTCCTCCGTAAGCCACCACACCCAGGCATGCGTATCGAGGACGATCACCCCGCCTCGACGTCCCACGAGCCGACGCCTCCGTGGACGAATTCTTCCTCGTCCACGTGGTACCGCACACTGCCGATCAGAGGACGAGGGGCCTCGAAGGGCACAACCCGCACAAAGGGCCGCCCGCGCTTGGTCACCACCACCGACCGCCCCGAGGTCGCGACCTCGTCGGCGACCGCCAGGAAGCGGGCCTTCGCCGCACTGATCGAAAGGGCTTTCTCCGCCACGCCCACTCCTCACATGACCATGGTCATTTGATTATGGTCATTTGCGGATCCGACGGCAAGGGCGCGCCCAGCGAACCGTCGTCGCAAGCGGTGCTCTACAGCGCCTCGAGGGCGGCCTCGAACTCACCGGCCATGCCGGTGTGCCCGTGCTTGTAGGACTGGTCGATCCCGGCCAGATACGCATCGGCCGCCTCGTCGATGCGCCCCAGACGCGTCAGCGCCTCGGCGAGCTTGCCCCAGGCGTTGCCCTCATCCTCCGCCAGCTCCAGATAGGCGCGCAGCTGTACCACCGCCTCGTCGAAGCGCTCGGCGTGCATCAGCTCGTTCGCATAGCCGAACCGGGCCCGCGCGACCCGCGGGTCCTCGGCCACCAACTCGGCAAAAAAGGTCAGGCGATCCTCCATACGGGCGACGTTACAGGGCCACACCGGCGCCCGCCGAGCGGGCCAACCGTCCCCCCAACCCCGCGTTGGACGGCCCTCATGGGCGAATCCCGCACGGCGCCTCGACCGGGATGACGCCGGTCGCCGGCGGGCATCTCGGCCCGACGCAACCCCGGTTGCAGCATTCGTCACATTGGTGCACGAAGTCCCGCGCGTTGGTAGCGTGCTCAACGCACGGGGAGGCGCAACGGCGCCCCCTTCCACCGATTCGTCCGAGAGGCCGATGGAACTCTCCGACTACGTCCCGATTCTCGTCTACTTCGCCGTGGGTGTCGTGGTTTCCGGCGCCCTGTTCGCGCTGGGAAAGCTCATGCTCACCCGGCGCCGGCCGAACCCCGACAAGTACCTGCCCTACGAGAGCGGGATCCTGCCGACCGGGTCGGTCCACCAGCGGTTCTCGATCGACTTCTATCTCACCGCCATGCTCTTCATCATCTTCGATATCGAGCTGGCGTTCCTGTACCCGCTGGCGGTGGTGCTGCGCGACGAGGGCCTGATCGCGCTGATCGTGCTGCTGGTGTTCGTCTTCACCGTCGTGGAGGCGCTGGTCTACGTCTGGAAGAAGGGGGCGCTGGAATGGCGCTGATCCCGCCGCCCGGCAGCCCGATCGAACGGGCGCCCCGCAACGACACGAGCATCGACCGCGACCTGCGGGCCGCCGAAGAACGCGAGTTCGTCGAGAAGGGCCTGCTCACCACCACGCTCGACAAGGCGATCGCCTGGGCCCAAACCGGATCGATGTGGCCGGCCACCTTCGGCCTGGCCTGCTGCGCGATCGAGATGATGCACATCGTCACCTCGCGCATCGACATCGCCCGCTTCGGCATGGAGAACTTCCGGGCCAGCCCCCGTCAGGCCGACCTGCTGATCGTCTCGGGCCGCGTCTCGCAGAAGATGGGCCCCGTGCTGCGCCGCGTCTACGACCAGATGCTCGAACCCAAGTGGGTGATCGCGATGGGGGCCTGCGCCTCCACCGGCGGGGTCTTCAACAACTACGCCGTCATCCAGGGTGTCGACAAGATCGTGCCGGTCGACGTGTACGTGCCCGGCTGCCCTCCGCGCCCCGAAAGCCTGGTCGAGGGCATCATGGTGCTGCACCGCAAGGTCGGCGCGCGCGGCCAGAAGAGCAACGCCGAACTGCGCCGCGAGGCGGCCGAGGGCGCCCGGTGAGCGAACTCGCCGCCGCCATCGAATCCGCCTGTCCCGGCGCGGTCAGCGCGGTCGACGAGGCCCACGGTGAAACCACCGTCGAAATCGCCCCCGAGCACCTCATCGCCGTCGCCCGCTTCGTGCACGGGGCACCGCTGGCGTTCACGCTCCTGTCCGACCTGACCTGCGCGGACTTCCCCGAGCAGCAACAGCGCTTTGCGGTGGCCTACCACCTCTACTCGCTCGCCAGCGGACGCCGCCTGCGCCTGCGCGTGCGCGCCGACGCCGACGCGCCGACCATCCCGTCGGTCGTGTCGATCTGGGCCACCGCCAACTGGCACGAACGCGAGGTCTACGACCTGTTCGGCGTGCGCTTCGCCAACCACCCCGACCTGGCGCGCATCATGATGCCGCTCGACTGGGAGGGGCATCCGCTGCGCCGCGACTATCCGATCGGCGGCGAGGAGGTGAGGTTCACCGATGCCACCTGAGGCTCCCCGCGGCAGCATGCCGTTCGACGACGACACCCGCACCGCGCTCGAAGTGGCCCGCCGAGAGGGCCGCGCCCTCACCGAAACCGAACGGGCGATCGTCGGCGCCGAAGCGCTCACCCCCTTCGAGGCCATCGAGCGCTCCCGCCAGGCCGACGCCCGCGCCGACCACAACCCCGGCGCGCGCGACCCGATGGTGATCAACCTCGGCCCGCAACACCCCTCCACCCACGGGGTGATGCGCCTGATCACCGAACTCGACGGCGAGGTCATCCGCGACCTGCACCCGGTGATCGGCTACCTCCACACCGGCATCGAAAAGCAGTGCGAGAACAAGACCTACTGGCAGGCCATCACGCTGGTCACGCGGATGGACTACCTCGCCTCCTACTTCAACATCGCCGCGTACACGATGGCCGTCGAGCGCCTGCTCGACCTGGAGGTGCCCGAACGGGCCCAGTACATCCGCGTCGTGATGATGGAGATCAACCGCATCAGCAGCCACCTGGTGTGGCTCGGCACCAGCGGCCTCGAGCTGGGCGCGATGTCGATGATGTTCTACAGCTACCGCGAACGCGAGAAGGCCCTCGACCTGGGGGAAATGATCGGCGGAGAGCGCATGAACACGCGCTACTTCCAGGTGGGTGGCTGCGCCGACGACATGCCCGCCGGCTTCGAGCAGCGCGTGCGCTCGTTCATCGGCGGCCTGCCGCAGGCGATCGACTCGTGGGAAGACCTGCTCACCAACAACCCGATCTGGTACGACCGCATGCGCAACGTCGGCGTGCTGCCGGCCGACGAGCTGATCAACCTGGGCGTCACCGGCCCCGCGCTGCGCGCCGCCGGCGTCGACCTGGACCTGCGCAAGGCGACCCCCTACAGCGGGTACGAGCACTTCGACTTCAAGGTGCCGCTGGGCGCCAACGGCGACGCCTACGACCGCTACAACCTGCGCCTGGCCGAACTGCGCGAATCGATCAAGATCATCGAGCAGGCCCTCGACGGCATGCCCGAAGGCCGCCACATCGCCGACGACCGCAAGGTCGTGTTGCCGCCGCGCAACGAGCTGGCCACCTCGATGGAAGCGCTCATCCACCACTTCAAACTGGTGACCGAGGGCTTCCCCGTGCCGGCCGGCGAGGCCTACGTGGCCGTCGAAAGCCCCCGCGGCGAACTCGGCTGCTACGTGGTCGCCGACGGTTCGCCCAAACCGCACCGCGTGCACATGCGCGACCCCAGCTTCGTGAACCTCCAGGCGCTGCGCCCGATGGCGCGCGGCGCCTACCTGGCGGACCTGATCACGATCATCGGTTCGCTCGACAACGTGATGGGAGGCGTCGACCGGTGACCGCCGACGAGATCCGGGCCCACATCGACCCGCTGCGCCACGAGTTCGCCGAAGAGCGCTCGCTGGTGCTCCCCGCCCTCAAGTACGCCCAAAGCGAGAAGGGGCACCTGACCCGCGACGACCTGATCGCCGTCGCCGAGGCCACCAACCTCACCCCGGCCTTCGTCGAGAGCGTCGCCTCGTTCTACGACCGGCTCTACCTCGAACCGACCGGCGAACGGGTCGTGTCGGTCTGCGTGACGCTCTCGTGCATGTTGCGCGGCTCCGACGAACTGCTGGCACACCTGTGCGAACGGGAGGGGGTGTCCGAACACGGTGGCACCAGCGCCGACGGCAAGATCACCATCCAACCGGTGCAATGCCTCGGATTCTGCGACCACGCCCCCTGCATCCCGGTGGACGCCGAACGCACCCAGGGGCCGCTGAGCCTCGCCGACGCCGACCGGCTGATCGACGAACTGCGCGCCACCCCGACGCCGACCCGCTTCACGAGGTAACCGCCGTGCCGCAGCTCAACGTGATCTACCGCCACCGGGCGGCCGGCACGATCCTGACCAACCTGTCCGACTACCGGCGCGCCGGCGGCTACGAGGCCCTGCGCACCGCGCTCACCACCATGGAGCCCGACGAGGTGCTCTACAGCGTCGTGCGCTCCGGCCTGCGCGGACGCGGCGGCGCGGGATTCCCCACCGGGCGCAAGGCGAGCTTCCTGCCCAAGGACTCCGACCGCCCCTCCTACGTGGTCTGCAACGCCGACGAGAGCGAACCGGGCACCTTCAAGGACCGCGAGATCATCGAACGCAACCCCTTCCAGCTGCTGGAGGGGGTCGCGATCGCCGGCTACGCGATCGGCGCCAAACGCGGCTACATCTACATCCGCGGCGAATACGACCACCAGGCCAACGTGCTGCAGGAGGCGCTCACCGAGGCGCGGCGCGCCGGCTTCCTCGGCCAGGGCCTGTTCGGCACCGACGTCGACTTCGACATCACCATCTACCGCGGAGCCGGCGCCTACATCTGCGGCGAGGAAACCGCCCTGCTGGAGAGCCTGGAGGGCAAACGCGGCCAGCCGCGCCTCAAGCCGCCCTTCCCCGCCGTGGCCGGGCTCTACCAGTCGCCGACGCTGATCAACAACGTCGAAACGCTCACCGCGCTGCCGCCGATCATCGAACGGGGCCCCGACTGGTACGCCGCCCTCGGCGGCGCCGAAAAGAGCCCCGGCACGAAGGTGTTCTGCGTCTCCGGCCACGTGATGCGCCCCGGCAACTACGAGGTGGTGCTCCACGAGACCACCCTGCGCGAGTTGATCTACGACATGGCCGGCGGATTCCGCCCCGGCCACGAGTTCAAGGCCTGCTGGGTCGGCGGCTCCTCGGTGCCGGTGCTCGGCGCCGACGCGCTCGACACGCCCCTCGACTACGAATCGCTCAACGGGGTCGGCACCTTCCTCGGCTCCGCCGGCTGCATCGTGATGGACGACTCCGGCTGCATCGTGCGCGCCTGCCTGCGCCTGGCCCACTTCTACCGCCACGAATCCTGCGGCAAGTGCAGCCCCTGCCGCGAGGGAACCGGCTGGCTCGAGAACATCCTCCAGCGGATGGTCGACGGCAACGGCCGCATGGAGGACCTGGAGCTGCTCGAGCGGATCTTCGGGCGGATGTTCGGACGCACGCTGTGCGCGCTCGCCGACGGCGCCGTGATGCCCCTGCGCAGCGCCCTGGCCCTGTTCCGCGACGAGTTCGTCCAGGTGGTGGAACACGGATCGCCGCGACCCGAACCGATGATGGAGGCCACCGCCGGTGCCTGATTACGCACCCGTCGACCTGAACGGGGACAACCTGGTCGAGTTCGAGTTGAACGGCCAGCGCGTGAAAGCGCCCGCCGGCACGATGCTCGTCGACGCCGCCTACGCGTTGGGCGTCCAGATTCCGGTGTTCTGCTACGAACCGCGTATCGGCGGCCCCCTGGGAGCCTGCCGCATGTGCCTGGTCGAAATCGAGGGCATGCGCGGCCTGCAGACCGCCTGCAGCACCCCCGTGCAGGCCGACATGGTCGTGCGCACCACCTCCGACCTGGCCAACGACGGCCAGGCGGGCACCATCGAGATCCTGCTCGAGAACCACCCGCTCGACTGCCCCGTGTGCGACAAGGGCGGCGAATGCCCGCTGCAGGACCACACGATGAAGTTCGGCGAGGGCACCTCGAACTTCATCGAGATGAAGCGCCACTTCCCCAAGCCGCTGAACCTGAGCCCGCGGATCGCCCTGGACCGCGAACGGTGCATCTCGTGCTTCCGCTGCGTGCGCTTCAGCCAGGAGGTGGCCGAGGACGGGGCGCTCACCATGCAGGAGCGCGGCGACCGCAGCCAGATCACCACCCTCTCCGGCGACCCCTACGAGGGGCGCTTCACCGGCAACATCGTCGACCTCTGCCCGGTCGGGGCGCTCACCAGCATCCCCTACCGCTTCGTCAGCCGCCCGTGGGATGTCACCAACACCCCCTCCATCTGCGGCCACTGCCCGGTGGGCTGCAACCTCGAACTGACCACCCGCGACGGACAGGTGAAACGCGCCACCGGCCGCCCCGAGCCGAACTACGAGGTCGAAGAGGGCTGGCTGTGCGACAAGTCGCGCTGGGGCTTCCCGGCCAACCTGGCCGACAGCCGCCTGACGACCCCGATCATTCGCGACGGTGACGAGCGGGAGGCCAACACCCTCGACGCGGCCGCCGACGCCGCCGCCGTGGTGCTGCGCGACGGTGGTCGAGTGGGGGTGCTGATCGGCGCCGAGGCGACCGTGGAAGAGGCCTTCGTCGCCCAACACATCGCCGACGCGCTCGGAGCGCCGGTGCAGCGCCTCGGCCTGCCCGACGCGCCGCTCGCCCAGCTGCGGGCCCTGTCGACCGCCCAACTGGTCGACCTCGACCGGGCCACGCACATCGTGGTGGTCGGCGGCGACCCGGCCAACCAGCAGCCGATCGTCGAGCTGCGCCTGCGCAAGGCGCGCCGACGGGGCGCGTCGATCACGGTCATCGGCCCGCGGGCCCACGCGATCGAACGCTTCGCCACCACCAGCATCCGCACCCACCCGGGTGAGTTGCGCGCCGGCATCGACCGGCTGGGGGCGCTGGAGACCGACGGCACGATCGTGCTGTGGGACCAGGCCGACCTGGCCGCCGAGGCCGACGCCGCCGCCGCGCTCGCCGCCGCCGCGCACGCGGCCGGCGCCCACGCCATCGAGCTGGGCCACGAGGTGAACGGCGCCGGGATGCGGGCCCTCGGCATCCGCCCCGACGGTGTGCTCCAGGCGATCCAGGCCGGTGAGATCGACACCCTGCTCACCGTGCACGCCGACCCGACCGCCGGCGCCGGCGCCACCGAATGGGGCTGGGCGATCGGTCGGGTGCGGTACCTGGTCACCCTCGCCGCCCACCGGAGCCCGCTGCCCGCCCGGGCCGCGGCCGCGCTGCCGGCCGCGAGCCACTACGAGACCGAGGGCGTGCTGGTGTCGATGAACGGACGCGCCCAACGGTTGCGTCCCGGCGCGCGCCCGCCGGAGGGCGCCGCCCCCGGCTGGGAACTGCTGATCGCGATCGCCCATCGACTGGGCGTTCCCCCCGCCTACCGCAGCGCCGCCGGCGCCTTCGCGGCCGCCTCGGCCGCCCACCCCGCGCTCGGCGGTCTCACCCACGACGACCTGGGCGTGCTCGGCCGCCCGCTGCCCGCGGCGGCCCAACCGGCCACCGGACCGACACCTCCACCGCCGTCGATCGCCGGCGACGGCCTGGTGATGATCACCACCACCCGCATCTACGGCGACGCAACGGCGTACCGTTCCGACGCCTTGACCGAAACCCGCACGCCCGCCGACATCACCCTGCACCCCGACGAAGCCGCCCGCCACGGGCTGCGCCCCGGCGCCAACGTGCGGGTGCGCAACCACCACGGCGAATGCGTGCTGCCGTTGACCATCGATGACGCCCAGCAGGAGGGGGTGGCCTTCATCGCGACCGGCGTGCCCGGCTCCGGAGTCGAACGGCTGCTGCCCGCCGACCACAGCCTGGTGCGGGTCGAACTCTCCCCGGCCGGCTGAACGAGACGATGGACGAACCGCTCCTCATCACCATCATCAAAGCGGCGCTGCTGGTGTTCATCGTGATCACCGGCTTCGCCTACATGACCCTCTGGGAACGCAAGCTGATCGGGCGCTTCCAGGCGCGGGTCGGGCCGAACCGCGTCGGCCCCGGCGGTTATCTGCAACCGCTGGCCGACATCGTCAAGCTGGCCTTCAAAGAGGACTTCGCGCCCCTGGGGGCCAACCGCATCCTGTACCGGATCGCGCCGCTCATCACGATGTTCGCGGCCGTCGCCGCCATGGCGGTCATCCCCTACGGCGAAACCGTCGAGATCTTCGGCCACCAGGTGGCCCTCTACGGGGCGAGCCTGAACATCGACGTGCTGTACCTGTTCGCCCTCTCGGGCCTCGGCTTCTACGGCCTGATCCTCGGCGGCTGGTCCAGCGGCAACAAGTACTCGCTGCTCGGCTCCGCCCGCACCGCCGCCCAATTGGTCTCGTACGAGGTGTCGATGGGCCTGGCGGTGATCGGCGTGATCATGATGGCCGGCAGCCTCAACCTGCTCGACATCGTGCACGCCCAGCAGGACACCGTCTGGTACATCGTGCTGCAGCCGCTCGGCTTCCTGGTGTTCGTGATCGCCGGCGTGGCCGAGGCCAACCGCGCCCCGTTCGACCTGCCCGAGGCCGAATCCGAACTGGTGGCCGGCTACCAGACCGAATACGGCGGCATGGGTTACGCCGTCTACCCGG
>DAOKZF010000065.1:882-8770 GCA_035325785.1 Miltoncostaeaceae bacterium | reverse complement strand
ACGCTCGCCGTCGGCGCCGCCCTGATGCAACTGGCACGCACCGCACACGACAGCCCCGGCGGTCGTGCGACACCGCGCGAGTCGGCGCGTTCGAGCCCGCTGGGATAACGTCCTCACAATGGACGTCGGCGACCCGGGCGGGACAGACGCCGCACGGCTCGAGCTCGAAGGGCTCAGCCTGCGCTACACGCGCGACGGCCCACACGCGGTCGCCGATCTGACGCTCGCCGTGCCCGCCGGCGAGGTGTGCGTGCTGATCGGTCCGTCCGGGTGCGGCAAGACCAGCGCCCTGCGCATGATCAACCGGTTGGTCGAACCGACCGCGGGACGCGTGCTGATCGATGGTCGCGACATCCGGGACCGTCCCGCGGCGCGTCTGCGGCGCGAAATCGGCTATGTCATTCAGCAGGTTGGCCTGCTCCCCCACCTGACCGTGCGCGCCAACGTCGCCGCCGTGCCGCGCCTGCTGGGGTGGGACCGCCAACGCACCGCCGTGCGGGTGCGCGAACTGCTGCACCTGGTCGGCCTCGACCCGGACGAGTACGCCGCGCGTTACCCGGCGCAGCTGTCGGGCGGGCAGCAGCAGCGGGTCGGTCTGGCGCGCGCGCTGGCCGGCGATCCCCCCCTGCTGCTGATGGATGAACCCTTTTCGGCGGTCGACCCGATCACGCGCCTGCGTCTCCAGAATGACTTCCTGCGCCTGCACCGGGCCGTCCCCAAGACGGTCGTGATGGTGAGCCACGACATCGACGAGGCGGTGCGGATGGCCGACCGGATCGCCGTGATGCGCGACGGGCGACTGGTGCAATACGCCCCGCCGGCCGAGTTGTTGGCGCGACCGGCCGATCGGTTCGTCTCGCACCTGCTGGGGGCCGACCGGGCGCTCAAGAGCCTGGCGCTGGTGCGCCTGGAACAGATCGCGACCGCTCCGGCACCGACCGTGCGCGCCGGCAGTCCGTTGCAGGCCGTGCGCGAGCGCATCGCCGCCGGAGCCCTGGTGCCCGTGGGTGGGCGACTGCTGATCGTCGACGACGACGACCGCCCGCTCGCCTGGTGGGCGCCGGATGAGGGGGCCGCCGGTGACGGGGACCGGGTTCCCGGCCGACCGTCGGGGGGGGCCGAGCCGCTCCTGGACCGCCCGATGAGCCTGCGTGACGCCCTGTCGGCGATCTTCGGCGCCGGATCCAGCCACGGGGTGGTCATCGATGGGGCCGGGCGCGCCACCGGCGTGATCGACGCCCAACGGATCGCCCGTCACGCCCACGGCGAAGGCGAGCCGGCCATGGAACACCCGTCCGACAACACCCAGCGGCCCGGGTGAGGCGATGGATATCCGCTGGCGGTGGATCGCCGACCACACCGACGACATCCGCGACAACACCATCCAGCACCTGCAGCTGGTGGGCACATCCCTGGCCCTCTCGTTACTGGTGGCTCTCCCGATCGCGCTGCTGGTGTACCGGCGACCCGCGGCCTTCGCCACCGCAAACGGGGTGGCGGGAGCCCTGTACACGATCCCGAGCCTGGCGATGTTCGCCTTCCTCCTGGCGATCATGGACATCGGTTTCTGGCCGGCGGTGGTGGCTCTGGTGCTCTATTCGCTGCTGATCCTGATCCGCAATGCGGTGGTCGGTCTGCGCAACGTGCCGGCGCCGGTGCGCGATGCGGCGCGGGGACTGGGGTACACCCGTGTCCAGACGCTGATGCGCGTCGAGCTGCCGCTGGCCCTGCCGGCGATCATCGCCGGGGTGAGGATCACGGCGGTCAGCACCGTCGGGATCGCCACGATCGCCGTGTTCGTCGGGGCCGGCGGTTTGGGGGAGCTGATCTACAACGACGGCATCCAGCGCGGCCTCTTCCTCACACCGATCCTCGTCGGAGCGGTGATCGCCACCGTCATGGCCCTGGCGCTGGATGGCCTGCTGCTGTTGGCGGAGCGACTGTTGACCCCGTGGCAGCGCGCCCGCACCGACCGGTGAGCGGTCGCCGATGAACCTGGCACAGGCCACGTGGCAGGCGTTCCTCGACAATGACGGCCCGGGTCAGACCCTCGTGCACATCGAGCTGTCACTCACGGCCCTGGTCCTAGCGGTGGCCATCGGGTTGGCGCTCGGAACGATGTGCGCGAAGCTCGGGCGGACGGCCGCATTCGCCCTCACCGGCCTGGCCAATCTGGGCCGCACGATCCCGACCTTCGCCCTGATCGCGTTGATCCTGGCCCTCACCTCGCTCGGCTTCTGGCCGGCGGTCGCCGGGTTGGTGCTGCTGGGCGTTCCGCCGATCCTGCTCAATACGGCCACCGGCCTGCGCGAGGCGGATGCCGGGGCCGTCGATGCCGCCCGCGGGATGGGGTACACGCCCCTGGCCGTCCTGACACGGGTTGAGCTGCCGCTGGCGCTGCCGCTCATCTGGGCGGGCGTGCGCAACTCGGCGGTGCAGATCATCGCCACGGCGGCGCTCGCCGGCGTGGTGGGAGCCGAGGGGCTGGGGGTGATCGTCCAGAGCGGCCTCGCAAACAGTCAGACCGACGTGCTGCTGGCCGGGGCGATTCCCATCACGATACTCGCGGCGCTCGCCGACGGCCTGTGTGCCGGCGCCGAACGCCTCACCACCGGACGCGGCCTGCGCGTGGCCCGCCAGACACCGAAGGGGGACCTGTGAGGAGACGTTGGAAGATACTGGCGGCCGTCGCCGTGGCGAGCGCCGCGCTGACGGTGGCCGCATGCGGCGGCAACGGCGATTCGTCCGCCGGAGAGGGACCGGGAGCGGGCACCTCGCTCACGATCGCCGACAAGGGCTTCGCCGAGAGCCGGATCGTCGCCGAGGCCTACGCTCAGGCGCTCACGGCGCAGGGGTTCTCGCCGCACATGAAGAGCCTCGCGAGCACCGAGATCGCCGACAAGGCGATCCGCCGCGGTTCGATCGACGTGTATCCCGAGTATGTGGGTACGGCCTACCTGAACGTGCTCAAGCTGCCGGCCGAGGATGCGCCCGCCGACCCGCAGGACCAGTTCGACCTGGTGCGCGATGCCTACGCCAAGCGCGGGCTGACGGCCCTGGAGCCGGCGCCGTTCAACAACGGGAACGAGGTGGCCTGCACCAAGGACGCGGTCGACAGGTACCACATCGAAACGCTGTCGGATTTGGGCACGGCCTCGCCCGAATTGGTCTATTCGGCCAACGCCGAGCATCTCACGCGCCCCGACGGCCTGCCGCTGTTGAAGCGGCAGTACGGGGTGAACTTCAAACGGGTGCGCACAGTCGACATCAGCCTGCGCTACAAGCCGATCGAAGATGGCCAGGCCGACTGCGTGTACGCGTTCGGCACCGACCCGCAACTGGGCAAGCTGCCGCTGGTGGTGCTGAAGGACGACAAGGGCACCTTCACCGGCGGAGTGTCGTTTCGCACCTTCCCGGTAGTGAACAGCCCGTGGTATGACGCGCTGACACCGGCCGCGCGAACGTCCTTCGACGAGACTCTGGCCTCGGTCAACCGGGCGCTCACCGCCGAAACCATTCGCCCGTTGATCGCGCAGGTGGAGTTCGACAAGTAGAATACGGACGCCGTGGCGGGGGACTCCCCCCAGGCCGCGGGAATCCCGGCCGACTGACCCGCCGGCGCGGTTGGCCCGGTCCGTAGGGACCGGGCCAACCGGCCCTCTCAGGTGCGTGCGATGAGGGGCGCGACGCCCGCGGTCAGGCGGGAAAGCGCGTCGGCGAACGCCGCCCGCTGCTCGTCGGTCCAATCGGCGAACAGGTCCTGGGCGCTCTGGTGGGCGGTCGTCTGTGCGTTCGTCGCCAGTTCCCGTCCGGCCGCGGTGAGTTCGCTCAGGGCAGCCCGCCGGTCTCGGGGATCGCTGATCCGCCGCACGATGCCGAGCTTCTCCAGCGGGGCCAGCAGGCGAGTGATGCTCGACTGGCTCATGCCGAGGCGTTCGGCCAGATCCACGCGGCGCAGACGCCCACCCTCGGCGTTCATGAGCGCCACCAGGATTGCCAGATCGACCAGCGACAGACCGTGGACCCCGCCAAGCGGGCGGTCCACGCGTCGCCCGGTGATGCTCGCGGCGCGCCACAGGTCGAGCGTGATTCCCAAGGGGTCGGTGTGCCCGGTCATTGCATCCTCCTCATTGCTTCCGCACAACAGCATTACTGTAGCAGTGAGGCACCATCTTGCCACTCAGGCGGTCTGCAGTGCCTCGGAGGCCTCCTCCCACCGGAGCATCAACCACGCCAGTTCCTCCTGCAGCACCCGGTGGCGTTCCGCCTCCTCGGCGAGCACTCGATGATCCGCCAGGGTCGCCGGATCGGCGAGCGTCCGCTCCACCGCGGCGATCCGCTCCTCCACCTCCCGCTGCAGACGCTGCGGCGGCCGGCGCGCCGGACGCCGGCCGCGCTCGGCGGCCTCACCCTCCCGGGCCGCCCCGTCGGCGCGACGTGCGCCTCTCGCACCGGGTGACGCCCCGGTCACCGCCCGCGATACGGAACCCGTGGCCGTCGACAGCTGCGCGGCCGGACCGCTGACCCCCTCGGCCTCGCGTGCGCCGATCAGGTCGGCGTATCCGCCCGGGCGCAGCACCCCATGCCCGTCCTCGAGCGCCAGCGTGTGGGTGCACACCGCATCCAGCAACGCCCGATCGTGCGAGATGATCAACACGGTGCCGTCGTAGGCGTCCAGAGCGGTCTCCAACGCCTCGCAGCTCTCGGTGTCCAGATGGTTGGTCGGCTCATCCAGCACCAGCAGGTTGCCGCCCCGGGCGATCAACGACACCAACGACAGACGCCGCCGCTCGCCGCCCGACAGTCGCTCCACCGGCCGATCGGCGGCCTCACCGGAGAAGAGGAATCCGCCCAGCAGCGTGCGCGCCTGGGTGGAGGTCAGATCGCTGTCGGCCAGCACCGTCTCGACCACGGTGCGTCGTTCGTCCAGTTCCTCACCGTGCTGGGAGAAGTAGGCGGCCTGGACCCGGTGGCCGATGCTCACCCGCCCCGCCGCCGGGACCCGCCGGCCGATCAGGGTCTCCAGCAGCGTGGTCTTGCCGGCGCCGTTCGGGCCGACGATCCCCAACCGCCATCCGCGCTCGAGCGTGAAACCGAGTTCCGACACCAGCCGACGCCCCGGCACCTCCACGCACAGGCCGTCGACCCCGAGCACCACGCGGCCGGTCGCCTCGGCCTTCGGGAACCCGAACGCCATGTGCGACTGGCGACGCGGTGCGTCCACGCGCACCCGCTGGAGCCGATCGATCTGCTTCTGGCGCGAGGAGGCCTGGCGCGCCTTGGTGCCGGCGCGCCAACGGGTGACGAACCGCTCCAGGCGGGCGATCTCCGCCGCCTGGCGCTCCGCCTCGGCGCCCTGGCGGTCGAGCGCCAGCGCCCGCTCGCGTCGGAAGGCCGAGTACCCCATCGGCCACCACTTCGCCCGGCCGCGATCGATCTCGACCACCGAGGTCGCCACCGACTCGAGGAAGTAGCGATCGTGGGAGACCAACACGACGGCCGCCCCCAGGTCGGCGATCGCGCGCTCCAGCCACTCGACCGCCTCCAGGTCGAGGTGGTTCGTCGGTTCATCCAGCAGCAACACGTCCGGACGCGACACCAACGAACGCGCCAGCGAGGCACGGGTCAACTCTCCGCCCGAGAAGCCATCCAGCGGGCGCTCCAACCAGGACTCGGGAATCCCGAGGCCGCGCAGGACCCGTTCGATCCACGAACGCCAGGCATATCCGCCGGCCCGCTCCAGGCGCGCCTGAGCCCGTTCGTAGGCGTCCAGGACGTCGACGCCCGCGTCGCCGGCCGCCATGCGCCCCTCCAACTCGGCCAACTCGGCCTCGGCGGCCTCGGCCTCGCGCATCCCCTGGGCCACGTATTCGCCCAGGGTCAGCCCGCGCTCGCGGGGAGGGCGTTGATCGTGCAACGCGATCGTCGCCCCCTTGGGCAGGCTGATGCTGCCGCCATCGGCCTCGAGCTGACCGGCGAGGATCCGCAGCAGGGTGGTCTTGCCCTCGCCGTTGCGTCCCACCACGGCCACCCGGTCGCCGGGATCCACCCGAAACGAGACATCGCGCAGCAGGTCGCGCGCGCCGAACATTTTCGTAATCTGGATTATCTGCACGACCGGTTAGGGTACCTGGCATGTCCACCATCACGCCGATCGGCGACGCCGCCGGGGTCGCCGCGCTTGCCGAACGCGCCCGTTCGGCCGGGAGGATGGCGCTCGACTTCGAGTTCCTGTGGGAACGCACCTACGCCCCCCTACCCTGCCTCGCCCAGGTGAACATCGACGGCGAGATCGCCCTGGTCGACCCGCTGGCGGGCGCACCGCTGGAACCCATCGCCGATTTGGTGAGCGATCCCCAAGTGACCGTGGTGATGCACGCTCCGTCGGCCGACCTGACACTGCTGGCGCTGGCCTGCACGGTCAGTCCACGGGCGCTGGTCGATGTGCAGACGGTCGCCGGGTTCGTGGGGCTGGGCGCCGGACAGGGGTTGGCCGCCCTGCTGGAGCGGGTGCTGCGCGTTTCGTTGGATAAGGGCGAGCGCTACACGGACTGGAGCCGGCGGCCGCTGTCGGCCGGGCAAAGCGACTACGCCGCCGCGGACGTCGCCCACCTGCTGCAGCTGGCCGACGAACTGTCCGGGCGCGTGGAGGGTCTGGGGCGGGCCGCCTGGGTGGCGGAGGAGCACGAGCGTCGCTTCGGGGCCCACGCCCAGTTCATCACCCCGCCGGACGAGGCGTGGCGCAAGGTCAAGGGGCAGGGCAAGCTGAACCCCACCCAGCGAGCGGTCCTGGCGGCCGTCGCGGCGTGGCGCGAACGTGAGGCGCGCCGGCTCGATCGGCCAACCGCCTGGCTGTTGCCGGACCGCACCCTGATCGAGTTGGCGCGTCGCCAACCCACCACCCGCCGCGCCCTGCAGAGCGAGCGCGGCATGCCCGAGAGGCTCGGGGGGCAGGAGGCCGACGCCCTGCTGCAGGCGATCGCCACCGCCCAGAAGGGTGAGCCGATCCATCTGCCGGCCGGAGCCCCACCGGAACTGCAGCAGCGGGCCGACGCGATCGCCCCGCTGGCGTCGGCCCTGCTCGCGGCCCGAGCGGAGGCCGCCGACATCGCCCCCACCCTGGTCGCGACCCGCGACGAGATCTCCCGGTACCTGATCGCCACCATGCGCGAAACCCCGGACGGGCTCCTGCTCGCCAGTGGTTGGCGGCACGAGATCGCCGGTGCGGCCCTGGGCGACCTGGTCCACGGCCGCCTGGCCGTCGCCGCTCAGCCGCGGCGGCCCTACCTGATCGAAATCTCCCGGGATGCCACCGCGCCCGGGTGAGGGCGCGCGCCGCACCGGGCGCTGCCGTCCCGGTCTCGACGCCGACCGGACGACCCGCGGGCGCTAACCTTGCGCTCATGACCACTCGATTCGCGCATATCGCCTGCTGCATCGACGACAGTGACGCCGGTGCCACCGCCCTCGCACACGCACGCGCCCTGCACCAGCTGTCGGGCGGACGACTCTCGATCATCCACGTCGTCGCCCCGTCCCCCTTCCTGCTCGCCATCGCCGCCTCCCTCGGAGGCGCACCGATTCACGACGACGCCGGTCAGGTCGAGGCCGCGCGCATGTGGCTGGAGGAGGTCGCCGACAACACCGAGGGTGCCGAGCCGGTGCTGCTTCAGGGACATCCGGGTGAGGCCGCCTGCGACTGGGCGCGCAACAACGCCGTCGACACGCTGGTTGCCGCACGTCACACCGGACGCATCGAGCGGGCGCTGCTGGGCAGCTTTGCCGCCTACCTCACCCAGCATGCCCCCTGCCCGGTGCTGTTGATTCCGCCGCACACCGCCCACACCGCCTGAATGGTGCGCGCTGCGCGGCGGAATCTCGCCGCTAC
>DAOKZF010000065.1:0-872 GCA_035325785.1 Miltoncostaeaceae bacterium | reverse complement strand
GTAGCGGAATGCGCCCGCCGCCCCGAGCGTCGGGCGCGCCGCTCATCCGGCGCCCGCTCATCGGTGTGGGCGTGCAGGTGACGGCACCCCGGAACGGTGCACACCCCGGAGCGCTCGGCCTCGAACCTGGCGATCAGAGCGGCGGTGCGATCCTGCGGTGTCGACGGTGCGGTGAGCGAAAGCATCTGTCTACCTCGCTGCGGTGGTTGCCGAAGGAACCTCTCGGGCGCCATCCAACTCGCCGGCGATGACGGGCGGGTTGACCGTCCGTTAGGGGCCGATGAACGCGCCGTCGCGGGCCACCAACGGCGCCAGATCGGCAATCGCCGCACGCAGCGCCGCGCCCGCCACCGCCGGCGCACCGGCCGCGAGCGGCACCACCTGCCATTCGGTGCGGCCAAGATAGGACCCCGCCCACCGGCGGTAGCGATCGCCCGTGCGCACCACCAATGCCTGGATGCTGCGCAGGTTGTCGACCCGATCGGCCAGCTTCAGCACCCGCGCCGCCGGCGGCGATTCGCTCTGCAACCGCGCGTAGTAGCGCCGCTCGGCCTCCGGCTCATCCGGAGCGGTCAACCACTCCACCAGGACCGCCACCTGGGGGCCAAAGCCCACCCGGATTTCGTCGACGCTGGTGGGGGTGTCCTCCACCGTGTCGTGCAGCAGAGCCGCCTGCAACAGCGGCGGGTCGCTCTGCCCCCAGGCCGCCAGCTCCATCGCGACCCTCACCAGGTGAACCCAGTAGGGCGTGTCGCTGCCGCGGCGGGTCTGATCGGCATGCCGGGCCCGGGCAAAGGCCAGGGCCCGGCGCAGGTCGGCCCGACGCGCATCGTCTTCGATGGTCGCGACAAAGTCGGTCCACACCCGGTCGA
>DAOKZF010000064.1:7739-8871 GCA_035325785.1 Miltoncostaeaceae bacterium | reverse complement strand
CCCCATCGCCCACTCGCGCACCGGGGCGATCACCTTCAGGTCGGGCGCGAGGGTCGCGACGGTCGCCTCGAACCGCACCTGGTCGTTGCCCTTGCCGGTGCAGCCGTGGGCGATGGTGTCGGCGCCGTAGCGATGCGCAACCTCGCAGGCCAACTTGGCCAGCAGCGGCCGACCGAGGGTGGTGAACAGCGGATAGCCGCCCTGGTAGCGGGCGTTGGCCCGAATCGACGGGGCGACATAGTCGTGGGCGAACTCCTCCTTGGCGTCGACCACCAGGCTCTCGATCGCCCCCAGGTTGAGGGCCTTCTGACGCACCGCCTCGAAGTCGTCGGCCGGCTGTCCCAGATCGACGCACAGCGCGATCACCTCGGCGTCGTACTCGTCCTGAATCCACTTGAGCATCACCGAGGTGTCGAGTCCGCCGGAGTAGAGAAGCACCACGCGGTGCACCTCGTGGGGCTCGGCGAGATATCCCGCCACCGGCGGGGTCGGGCGATGCTCGGGCACGTGTCAGCCTCCGGTCGGATGGATGAACCCAGTCTAGCGGCGCCGAGGCAACGAATCGCCCACCGGTTCGCACCGATGAACCGTTATGCCCCGGGTCGGTGGCGCCGATGACGAGACCAACGATGGTCACGTCCTCTCACCCATCCCCTCCCCTCCCGATGACATGTCCTCCCGCGCCCGCACATCCCGCTTCCGGATTCCGGCCGATCACACGGCCGTCCCACCGGTGAGAGAGGCGCTCGCACGGCAGCTTCACCGGGAGGGGTGGGCCGATGAGGCCACCGGCATCGTGCTCCTGGCGCTCAGCGAGGCGCTGAGCAACGCGATCGACCACGGCTCACCGCGCGGCGGCACCGTCGATGTCGAGCTGGTCGCCGACCACGACATGGCCCGGTTCACCGTGCGCGACCGGGGGCGCCGTGGGGAGCGCTGTCCGCTCGCCACCCCTCGCGCGCCGGCCCCGACCGCTCTGCGCGGGCGAGGCCTGATCATCATGGAACGACTGGCCGACCACCTGGAACGGCGGGCCATGGCCGGCGGAACCGAGATCATCGCCGACTTCCACGCGGCCACCGACGCCGTCGACCACGCCGCCTGAGGCACCGACCCCGGCGCGGGCGATCAC
>DAOKZF010000064.1:0-7729 GCA_035325785.1 Miltoncostaeaceae bacterium | reverse complement strand
CTCAGGACGTCCAGTCGCGCGGCCCGACGCGCGGGCCACACCGCCGCCAGCACACCGGCGAGACCCGCCAGCACGAAGAAGACCACAATGCGATTGATCGGCACCTTCAACACGGTGATCTCGTTGACGGCGGCGACCATGATCGCCCCGAACAGCACTCCGACGATCACCCCCAGCAGCCCGCCGAGCAGCGCCACCAGGACGGCCTCGTAGCGCACCATGCGCCGCGCCTGACGCGAGGACAGACCGACGGCTCGCAGCAGGCCGATCTCCCGCGTGCGTTCGAACACCGAGAGCGCGAGCGTGTTCACGATGCCGAAGACCGCGATGATGATCGCGAGCGCGAGCAGGGCGTAGATCACGCCCAACAGTGAGTTGACCTGCTGCTCGACGTACTGGGCGTACTCGGTCTGATTGCGCACCGACAGCGACGGGAACGAGCGTTCCAACAACCCGGCGACCTGATCCTGGAACGTGTCGAGGTCATCCCCGGGGCGCACGTTCGCGAACAGGAGGCTGTCGCTCGCCACCGGGAAGCCTGCGGCGAACCGGTCCAACGGCACCATGACCGGCCCGAAGTTCTCCACGTCGTAGGTGCCAACGACCGTCAGGCGGTGCTCCCCGCCCACCGGATAGGTGACGGTGATCGGATCGCCGATCTTCAGATGCTTCTCCTTGGCGAAGCCGGTCGCGATCACCGCGGTGTCGGCCCGCAGATCACGCCAACCGCCAGCGGTGAAATCCGGGTCGAAGATCTCCCCGGCATGCGCGGGATCGACCCCGCTGATCACCTGACTGTCGCCGTTGATCAGCACCGGGCCGATCCTCACCGGACTGACCACCCCGGCGGCCGGCAGTTGGGCGATCCGATCGCCGACCACCGGCGGGAAACCGGTGAAACCGGTCTCGTCGAAGATCACCAGATCCGCCCGGAACTGCTGTTTGATCTGCTGGGCGACCGACGCGCTCAGCGAGACCGCGAACACGGTCACAAACGTCACCAGGGCCAGCCCGATCACCAACGCGATCGAGGTCTGCGCGGTGCGCTGCGGATTGCGCATCGCGTTGTCGCGCCCCAGACGCCCGGGGACGCCGGCGAAACGCACCAGCGGCGCTCCGAGCACGCGGGTGACCGGCGAGGCGACCAGCGGCGCCAGCATCGCGAGGCCCACGAACAGGGCCAGCGCCCCCACCCCCAGAAGGACGAGGGTCTGCTGAAGCCCGTCGGCGCGGAACGCGACCGCCAGCAGACCGGCGCCGATGACGGTCACCAGGGCCCCCAAAAGGAGGCGGCGGCGGCGCGAGCCGGTCGCGAAGGCGACGTCGTCGCGCAATGCCGCCATCGGTGAGAGCCGCGCGGCGCGCAACGCCGGCACCAGCGCCGAGATCACCGTCACCCCGATCCCGACCAGCAGTCCGACCGCAACCGTGCGCGGCTCCAACTGCAGCCCCGCGCTCGGCAGGCTGGCCCCCGCCGTGCGAAACAGCGCCCGAATGGCGAGCGCCACCAGGAACCCGCCCGCCAGGCCGAGCACGGACGCGACCGCGCCGGTGAGGAGCGCCTCGCCCACCACCATGCGGGTCACCTGGCCGCCCGTGGCGCCGACGGCCCGCAGCAGGGCCAGCTGGCGGGCCCGCTGGGCGACCGTGATGTTGAAGGTGTTGAAGATGATGAAGGCGGCGACGAACACGGCGATGAAACCGAAGACCAGCAGGAAGGTCGTCAGGAAGGACAGGCTGTCCTTGATGTCCTTGGACTGGCGGTCCTGGGCCTGCGTGCCGGTCTGAACGTCGAGGTCGCCGGGCAGGGCGGCGGCGACGCGGGTGCGCAGATCCTCCTGGGAGAGACCGGGGGTCGCCTGAATCGCGATCTCGTCCAGCTTCCCGCGCTTGTCGAAGACCCGCTGGGCCTCGTCAAAGGTGAAGAAGGCGCTGGTGGTCGCCGCGAACCCGTCGCTGCCGTCGACCACGCCCGCGATCCCGACCAGGCGGTAGGCACGGGTGCCGACCGGCAGGATGATCTTGATCGTCTGGCCGAGGTGGTAGTCACCGCGGTCGGCCGACGCCTTGTCGATCACCACCTCGTCGGGGGCCTCGGGCCCCCTCCCCTCCCGCAAACGCATGGGCGAGATATCGACGTTCGAATCCCAGGACATCCCCATGGCCGGGCCGCCACCGGTGCGCAGCACCGAGCCGTCGGCCTTGATCAGCGTGGCCGGGCCGCCCACCGTGCCCACCGCGGCCTTCACCCCGTCGACCGCGCGTACCGTGGCCAGCAGCCCCTCGGGGAACGGTGGACGTTCCTGTTCGTCGACCGCCCCGGAACCCTGCACCACCACGTCGGTGTTCGCGTACACCCCGGCGAACAGTTGGTCGAAGCCCCGATTGAGGGTGTCGCCGAAGACGAAGGTCCCCGCCACGAAGGCGACGCCGAGCACGATCGCCAGTCCGGTGAGCGCCAGGCGCAACCGCTGGGCGATCACCCCCTTGAGCGCGAGACGCCACATGTCAGGCCCGCACGGCGGCGAGCGCCTTGATGCGCTCCAGTACCGCGTCCGCGCTGGGAGCGTCGAGCTCGTCGACGATGCGCCCGTCCGCCAGGAAGACCACCCGGTCCGCATAGGTCGCCGCGATCGGATCGTGGGTGACCATCACGATCGTCTGGCCGAACTCGTCGACCGCTTGGCGCATGAACGCCAGCAGGCCCGCGCCGCTGGCCGAGTCGAGCGCCCCGGTGGGCTCGTCGGCGAACACCACCCGCGGGCGGCTGACCAGGGCCCGGGCCGCCGCGACCCGCTGCTGCTGGCCCCCCGACAGGGCGGACGGCTTGTGGCTGAGCCGGTCGCGCAGACCGATCGTGTCGACGATCCGATCGAACCATTCCCGGTCGACCGGGCGCCCGGCGATGTCGAGCGGCAGGGTGATGTTCTCGCGCGCGGTGAGCGTCGGCACCAGGTTGAACGCCTGGAAGATGAAACCGACGTTGTCGCGCCGCGCGCGCGTTTTCTGCTTCTCGTTGAGGGTCGCCAGGTTCAGGTCGCCCAGCCAGACCTCACCGGAGGTCACCGAGTCGAGCCCTGCCAGGCAGTGCATCAGAGTCGACTTGCCCGATCCGGATGGCCCCATGATCGCGGTGAACCGTCCGGCACGAAATTCGGCGTTGACGCCATCGAGGGCCCGCACCTGGGCGTCTCCGCTGCCGAAGATCTTCACCGCGTCAACCGCGCGCGCGGCCACCGCCGGCGCATCGGATGGATGGTCGGCCATCGCCCGCTCGTCCGCCTGCGACCCCATCACCGCCCCCTCGCCGTGTGTCCGCGCGGGAGGGTAGCGGAGCCTCGGGCGTTCGGCGGTACCGACGCGCGACAGAAAACTTCAGAAAGCCACCAACGAGCCCGCGATCCGCGCGGTACGCCCTCGCGGAGGATCAGATGCGGGCGGCCTGCAGCGCGCGCTCCAGCGCATCCAGCAGTTGGTCGATCTGCTCCCCGGTGATGATCAGCGGCGGCAGGAACCGCAGCGTGTTGACGGCGGTGGCGTTGATCAGAAACCCGTCCGCCAGCAGCGCGTCGACGTCGGCGGCGGCGTCGTCACGCGGCAGGTCGATCGCGCACATCAGCCCCCGACCGCGCGCCCGGGTCGCGAGCCCCCGGTCCACCAGCCGCTGCAGGCCGCGCAGAAAATCGGCGCCCACCGCCCGCACGTGCGCCAGCAGCCGTGGGTCCTCGAGGATGCGGCAGGAGGCCAACCCGGCGGCGCACGCGAGCGGTCCACCGGCGAAGGTCGAGCCGTGGTCGCCCGGCTCGAACGTGTCGTCGACCCCGGGCCGCGCCACGATCGCCCCGATCGGCACCCCGGCGCCCAGGCTCTTGGCCAGGCACATCACATCCGGCTCGACCCCGATGCCCTGGTAGGCGAAGAGCGTTCCGGTGCGGGCGAGTCCGGTCTGGATCTCATCGAAGATCAGCAGCGCCCCGTGGCGGTCAGCCAGCTCACGCGCCAGCTCGATCATCTCCTGCGGCACGATCTGCACGCCCACCTCGCCCTGAATCGGCTCGAGGAAGATCGCGCAGGTCCGGGGCCCGACCGCCGCCCGCATTCCATCCAGGTCGTTGCGATCCACATGGATGATGCCGGGAACGAGTGGGCGAAAGGCGTCCTGCTTGCCGGCCTGGCCGGTGAGCGACAGGGCGCCGTAGGTGCGCCCGTGGAAGCCGTCGTTCAGGGCGACCACCTCGGGGCGGTCGGGACCACCCCGCTTGCGGGCCAGCTTGAGGGCGGCCTCGCAGGCCTCGGTGCCGGAGTTGCAGAAGAACACCCGCCCGCCGAGCGAGTGGTCGCGAACCCATTCGGCCAGCTCGATCATGGGCTCGGTGTAGTAGAGGTTCGACGTGTTGACCAGACGCGCCGCCTGCTCGCTGATCGCCGCGATCACCTCGGGACGCGAATGACCGACGTTGGTCATCGAAATGCCCGCCATGCAGTCCAGGTAGGCGCGCCCGTCGGGGTCGTACAGCAGCGCCCCCTCCCCGCGCACGAACTGGACCGGCTGGCGACGGTAGTTGCCCATCAGCGCCGCCGCCTCACGTTCAACCAGCCGCTCGTCGATCATGCGGTGATCTTCGTGCCGCTGCCGGTTTCGGTGAACACCTCGATCAACACCGAGTGAGGCACGCGCCCATCGACGATATGCGCCGACTCCACCCCGTGCTCGAGCGCATCGGCAACCGCCGCGAGCTTCGGGATCATGCCGGAGCCGATCGCCCCGGAATCCATCATGGAGCGCAGGTCGCCCAGGCGGCATTCGCTCACCAGGCTGCCCGGATCGTCCACATCGGTGAGGATGCCCTCGACGTCGGTCAGGAAGATCGCCTTGCGCGCCCCCAGAGCGCCGGCGAGAGCCCCCGCGACCGTGTCGGCGTTGATGTTGTAGCTCTGGCCGTCCTCGTCGACCCCCACGGTGGCGACCACCGGGACGAAGTCGGCCAGACGCTCCAACACCCGCACGTCAAAGTCGGTCACCCGCCCGACGAACCCCAGGTCGGCGTCGTCGGCGGTCTCGGCCTTCTCGGCCCTGATCAGGCCGCCGTCATCGCCCGACAGACCGACCGCGCTGACCCCGGCCAGGTGCAGCTGGGCGACAATCTCCTTGTTGATCTTGCCGATCAGCACCATCTTGACCAGTTCCATCGTGGGGGCGTCGGTCACCCGCAACCCGCGCACGAAGCGCACCTCGAGGCCCAGACGGTCGGAGTAGCGCGAGATGTCCTTGCCGCCCCCGTGGACGACCACCGGGTTCATACCCACCAGTTTGAGCAGGGCCACGTCGCGGGCGAACGACGCCTTGAGCTCCGGGGTGGTCATCGCGGCGCCGCCGTACTTGATCACGATCGTGGCACCGGCGAACTGACGGATGTAGGGCAGCGCCTCCAGCAGCACGCCCACGCGTTCCTCGAGCGGAGCGCGAACGTCGCCGGGGAGGGCGGAGTCGGCGGATACGGTCATCGCGTTCATCGTCGCATATCCGCCCACACGATGGCACAGTGTGTCAGCGATGGGCCACCATCACGACCACGACCACGCCTCCGGACACGCCCACGGCCCGCACGCTCCGGCGGGTGTCGGCGTGACGGGCGGCGCGGACGCGGCGGTGCGTCAACGCGCCCGGCGCGCCCTGCTGGTGGTGCTCGCGATCACCGCCGGCTACTCGCTGGTGGAGCTGCTGGGCGGCCTGATCGCGGGCAGCGTGGCGCTGTTGGCGGATGCCGCCCACATGCTCTCGGACTCGGCCTCCACGGGGGTGGCGTTGGCCGCGCTGTGGCTGGCGGCGCGTCCGGCCAGCGCACGGCTGAGTTTCGGTTGGCGTCGGGCGGAGATCCTGGCGGCGCTCATCAACGGGGTGGCGTTGGTGGCGGTGGGCCTGTGGGTGACGGCCGAGGCCGCCGGGCGGTTGGGGGATCCCCCCGAGGTGCGCGGCGGGGCGACCCTGGTGATCGGCCTGATCGGGCTCGGCGTCAATCTGCTGGGCGCCGCGGTGCTGTGGCGCACCGGCGGCGAGAGCCTGAACGTGCGCGCCGCCCTGCTGCACGTGCTGGCCGATCTGGCCGGATCGGTCGGTGTGATCGTTTCGGCGGTGGTGATCCTCCTGACCGGCTGGCTGATGGTGGACCCGCTGCTGGGCATGGCGATCGGCCTGCTGGTGCTGGTCGGCTCGTGGCGGGTGCTGCGCGATTCGATCGCGGTGCTGCTGGAGGCAACCCCGCAGGGGATCGACGGCGACCGGGTCGGCCAACGCATGGCGCAGGTGGATGGGGTGGTCGAGGTGCACGATCTGCACATCTGGACGATCACCTCCGGGTTCCCCGCCCTCGCCGCCCACGTCCTGAGCGAACCGGGGCGCGACTGCGCCGCGGTGCGCCGGGCGCTGGCGACGATGTTGGCGAGCGAGTTCGGCATCGCCCACACAACCCTCCAGGTGGAGCCCGCCATCCCCGAGCGGCGCCTGCACCCTGTCTCGACTACTTGATGAATTATCCTCGGCTAACTAACCTACGAGCGTGGCCTCACCTCGACGCGGAGTCCCCCTGTCCACGGCGCCCCCCGCGCTTGAGTTGCAACGCCTGAGCGTCTCGTACGGCACACGCCCGGCCCTGTGGGACGTGAGCGCCCGCTTCCCGGCCGGAGCGCTGTCGGCGATCGCCGGCCCGAATGGCTCCGGCAAGTCGACGCTCCTGCGCGCCGCGATGGGCCTGACGCCGGTCGACGGCGGGCGGGTGAGCATCCTCGGTGAACCGGCGCGACGGGCGATGGGCCGGGTGGCCTACGTCCCTCAGCGCGAGGCGGTCGACTGGGACTTCCCCATCACCGTGCGCGAGGTCGTCGAAATGGGCCGCTACCCCACCGTCGGCTGGTTTCGCCGTCTGAAACGCGCCGACCGCGAGATCGTGGCCGACAGCCTGGAGCGGGTCGGCATGAGCGCCTTTGCCAACCGCCAGATCGGCGCCCTGTCGGGCGGCCAGCGCCAGCGGGTGTTCGTGGCCCGCGCCCTCGCCCAGCGGGCCGAGCTGCTGGTGCTCGATGAACCCTTCGCCGGCATCGACGCGCGCACCGAGGCCGCACTGCTGGAGCTGTTCGCCGAGCTGCGCGATCGCGATGGCCGCTCGCTGGTGGTGGTGCACCACGACCTGCAGACCCTGCGCGACCTGTTCGACTGGGTGCTGCTGCTCAACGTACGCGCCCTGGCCTGCGGCCCGGCCCGCACGGTGGTGACCGACGAGAACCTGAGTCGCGCGTACGGCGCGCCCGGCGAACGAGAGGATGAGGGCGACACGCTGGTCGCGGGAGCCGCGTGGAGTTCCTGATCGGCCTGATTCCCCTCAGCTACACCGACGCGGTCGTCACGCTCGGGGCGCTGCTGCTGGGGGTGACCGCCGGAGTGCTGGGAACCTTCGCGGTGCTGACACGACGCAGTCTGGTCGGCGACGCGCTCGCCCACGCCACGTTGCCGGGAGTGGCGATCGCATTCCTGATCACCGGGTCGAAGGATCCGGCGACCCTGATCGTCGGCGCGGCGATCGCCGGATTGGTGGGGGCGATGCTGATGCTCGCGATCGAACGGACCCCGCGGGTCCGGCCCGACTCGGCCATCGGGGTGATGCTGTCGGCGGCCTTCTCGCTCGGGATCGTGTTGCTCACCTATGTCGCGGCCCGCGGCAACGCCCAGCAGGCG
>DAOKZF010000063.1:0-8900 GCA_035325785.1 Miltoncostaeaceae bacterium | reverse complement strand
GCACGTTGCCGGCGTTCACCACCAGCAGAAACCGATCGACCAGGCGATACACGATCAGGTCGTCGATCACGCCGCCGTCGTCGGTGAGCATCAGGGTGTACTGCCCCTCGCCCACCCCCAGACGGTCGATGTTGTTCGTGAGCACCCGGGACAACGCCTCGCGTGCCCGCGCGCCGGCAACCTCAATCTGCCCCATATGGGACACGTCAAAGACACCCAATCGCTCACGCACGGCGGTGTGCTCGGCGCGGGGCGTCGTGTACTGCAGCGGCATCGACCACCCGGCGAACGCGCCCATGCGGGCACCCAACAGCCGGTGACGCTCATGCAGCGGTGTGCGTTTCAACGCGGACTCGGACATCGCCCTCACGCTACCAGTCCACCACCGCCTCTCCCACACCCCACCGAGGTCACAATGCGACCGGCACACCGGCCGCGACGCAGCCGCCGGGCCACCCGCCCCAAGTACACGGCACCGGCGCGCCGCAGGGGCGAACGTCACGCATGGTGCGCGCCGCTCCAGTCACCAATACTCGCAACCGAAATGAACGTAATGACCATGCACGCCACCCACCGCCCGTGACGCGGGCCGACCACAGAATCGCGCATCGCATCGCCGACGCCCTCGCGCTGGCGGTGATCGCGCTCGCCCTCAGCGTGCTGATCGGTTGGGCCGCCGCTTCGCGTACGCTGGTCGCCAGCGGAGGCCACGCCGCCACCATGAAGGCCACCACCGCCTGGTGCCTGATCCTGATCTCGCTCACGGTGCTGGCACTCAACCGGGATTCCGACGACCGACGTCTGCGCGTCATGCGCTCAATCTGCGCGGGGGTGGCCCTCCTGATCGCCCTCACGACCTTCCTCCAGGGCATGACCAACCTGGCGGCCGACCTCACCGCCCTGGTCACCCCCAACGAGGATCTGGTCCTGGGGCACGACGCCCGCCTGCAGATGACCCCCCAGACCGCCGTCGCGTTGTCGCTGACGTCGCTCAGCGTCCTGAGCCACGACCTGCGCAGCCCCTGGAACACCATCGGCCGCTGGATGATGGGCCTGGCGATGATCTGGCCGGTCGTGGCCCTGTTCCAACACCTGAGCGGCATCGGGACGGTCTTCACCGTGCCGGAGCTCAGCCGGATGGCCGCCGGAACCGCCGCCGCCCTGATCGCCCTGGCCGTCGCCACCGCGCTCGCGACGCCCGATCGGCCGCCGGTGGCGACCATCCTGGCCGCGGGCCCCGGAGGAATCAGCCTGCGGCGCACCCTGCCGGTGGTGATCCTCACCCCCTTCGTCGGCGGCGTCCTCAGCCTGCAGGGCAACCGACTGGGCCTCTACGGCCCGGGCGTCGCGATCTTGATCATCACCGCGCTCACCGGCCTGTCGGGCACCATCATCGTCTGGCTGACCGCCCGCCGTCTGAGCGCCGGCGACCAGCTGCGCCGACAGGCCGAGCGGCGCCTGCAACGCAGCGAGAACCGCCTGCGCGCGCTGCTGGAGCACGCCCCGGCCGGCATCTACGAAACCGACGCCACCGGCACCCGCGTATACGCCAACGAACGCTGGTTGGCGATCTCAGGTCTGGCACCCGACGCGGTCGACGAATTGGACTGGTACGCCGCCGTCCACCCCGACGACCGCGAACGCCTGGCCGCCTCGTGGACCCGCGCGGTGGCCACCCACAGCGACCTGCGCGAACGCTTCCGCTACCGCAAATCCGACGGCGCCGTCACGTGGGTCGACGCGCTCGCCGCCCCGATCGCCCCCGCCGACGCCGACGCCGACGCCGACGCCAAGACCCAACAGAGCGGTTGGATCGGCTCCGAGATCGACATCAGTACCCAGGTGCGTCACGAACGCGAACTGCGCGCGCGCGAACGCATCGCCACCGCGATGATCCGCAGCCTCGACGGCGAGGCGGCCCTCACCCTCGCCTGCGAACAGACCGCCCGCCTGCTCGGGTGCGACGAGGTGAGCTCGGTCCGCTGTGAAACCGACCGTCAGGGCCTGGTGATCGCCCATTGGAGCGCCCGGGACAGCCCCCACCATGGCCCCGGGCGGCGCATCCCCACCACCAGCGAATGCGTGATCGCCAATGTGCTCAACGATCCGCGCCCCGGGGCCCGCAGCCACCGCTGCCCGGCCGACGCGCACTGCGCCGCGCACGATCACGTACCCCCGATGGGCGCCGCCGCACCGATCTGGTTCGAGGACACCCTCTGGGGGGCGCTGGCCGCCGTCGACCGCCGCAAGGCCCCCTTCGCCATCACCGAGCTGGCCCAGCTGCAGCGCTTCGCCGATCTGCTGGCCTTCGCGTTAATCGCCGCCGACGCCCACCGTCGCCTGAGGGAGCTGGCGAGCACCGATCAGCTGACCGGGCTGCCGAACCGGCGGGCCTTCAACGACTACCTCGCCGCCCAGGTCGCCCAGGCCCGACGCCACGGGCGCCCGCTCAGCCTGGCCATGCTCGACATCGACCACTTCAAACGGGTCAACGACACCCACGGCCACCCCGGGGGCGACCGCGTGCTGCGCACCCTCAGCGACCGCCTGCGCACCCACGCCCGCGCCGGCGAAATGCTGGCGCGCATCGGCGGGGAGGAATTCGCGCTGGTGATCCCCGACGCCGACGCCGAGGCGGCCCTCACCGCGGGCGAGCGGCTGCATCGGCTGGTGCGTGACGAACCGATCGCGCCGGCGGGCACCGTGACGATCTCCGTCGGCCTCGCCACGCTCACCGGCGAGGAGAGCGACGACGACCTGCTGCGCCGCGCCGACCGGGCGCTCTACGCCGCCAAGCAGGCCGGACGCGACCGGGTGGTCACCGACGGCTCGCTCAACCGCACCCCCTGACCGACGGGGCGCCCCCCGGCCCCGTCGGGCGCGCGCCCGACGGGTCGATGCGGCGCGCCCTGCGGCTCAGCGCCCCTTGAGGAAGTCCGGCACCTCGAGCGCGTCATCGGGCAGCGAGAAGCCCTCTCGATCGCGCGGTTCCAAGCTGATCCGCCGCGGGGCCGGCGGCTCGACGCGCTCGCGGCGCGGCGACAGGCTGTCGTCGCGCCCGTAACGGGGGGCGCTGCGCTGCTGCGCGGCCGGTTCGGGTTCCTGCGCGTTCGCGCCGTCGAACCCGGTGGCGATCACCGTCACCCGCAGCTGGTCGCCCATGCTGTCGTCCACGACCGCGCCGAAGATCACATTGCATTCCTCGTGCGCCGCCTGACGGATGATGCTCGCGGCCTCATCGATCTCGAACAGACCCATGTCCGAACCGCCGGTGATGTTCAGCAGCACACCGGTGGCTCCGGCGACGGTCGTCTCGAGCAGGGGCGAGGAGATCGCCGCCTGAGCGGCCTCCGCCGCCCGGTTCTCGCCCGAGGCGACCCCGATACCCATCAGCGACGCGCCGGCGTCCTGCATGATCGTGCGCACGTCGGCGAAGTCCAGGTTGATGATGCCCGGCACCGTGATCAGGTCGGTGATGCCCTGCACGCCCTGGCGCAGCACGTCGTCGGCCATCTTGAAGGCGTCGAGGATCGACGTGCGCCGCTCGACCACCTGGATCAGGCGTTCGTTCGGAATCGTTATGACCGAGTCGACCTGCTTCTTCAGCTCCTCGATGCCGGCCTCGGCCCGACGGGTGCGCTGAACGCCCTCGAACGCGAACGGGCGCGTCACCACGCCCACCGTCAGGGCGCCCTGTTCGCGGGCGATCTGCGCGATGACCGGCGCCGCGCCGGTGCCGGTACCGCCGCCCTCGCCGGCGGTCACAAACACCATGTCCGCCCCGCGCAGGGCCTCCTTCAACTCCTCGCGGTTCTCTTCGGCCGCGTCACGGCCGACCCGCGCGTCGGCTCCCGCGCCCAGGCCCTTGGTGATCGTGCTGCCGATATGGATCTTCACGTCCGCGTCGCACATCGCCAGGGCCTGTGCGTCGGTGTTCACGGCGATGAACTCGACCCCGCGCACGCCGGCGTCGATCATCCGGTTCACGGCGTTGGTACCGCCGCCACCGACGCCGACCACCTTGATCACGGCCAAGTAGTTGCTGCTCTCCACCTGTGTTCATCCCTTCGGCCGGCGCCGCCCCGAGAACCGCATGGATCTCGCGATCGACACTGCTTCACCGCTGTTTCCGAGAACCCTCAAGCGGTGCTTGAGGTGAGGAAAAGCGCCCGAACACCGCAACTCGTTCGGATGCAGGCACGATTCCGCCACATTGGACGCTAACCATCAACCGGAGGCCTGTCAAGCAAGCCTCAGCTCATAGTCGAGTTCGCTCCGACATTCCCTCTCCCTCAACCAGACGGTTATTCAGTGCCATGGGAGAGGCCCGTATCCCCTTGGGAATCCGAACCGGGGTCGGTCGACGTTGGATCGCCGTCCACCCGGCCCGCGTCAAACGCCCCGTTTTGATCAGCCTCAGATGAATCCTGAGGGCTCTCGCCCAGGCGACCGACCGCGGGATGCTCCGGCACCGACAGATCGATGTAGTCGGCCCGAGCGCGCTCATCGGCGCTCAACGCGGACAGGACCAACAACGCCGCGGTCGCCTTGGCCGCCAGACGGGTGGGGTGCCCCAGGCGCAGCTGCGGACCGTCGACCACCCGCGCCATCAACAGCCCATCCTGCGTCACCTGCAGATCGGCGATCGCCGCCGCCTGTGCCGGCTCCAGGGCCGCCAGGAACCCCAGCGCCGCGGTCTGCCCCGCATCCAACCGCGCCCCCACCGCCGGAGCCGATTCGCTCAATGCGAGCCACCCGAGGGGCATCTTGCCGTCCCCGTCCTCCAACACCCGCCCCGTGCGTGAGACCACCACCACCCGCCCGTCGGTGCCGCGCGCATACGCCAGAGGACGCGCCTGGGTGACCTGAACCCCAAGCGAGCGCGGCCAATGGCGCACCACGGTGATCCCCTCCACCCACGGGAAGCCCGCCACCGCCTGCTCCATCCGCGCCCGGGGCGGGGAGAGCATGCCGCCGCTCTCGCCGGCGCCGGTCAACGCGGCCACCACCCGATCGCGATCCGCCCGGTCATAGCCGCGCACGCTCACCCCGTGCACCGCCAGCAACGGCCCGGTGAGGGCCCACACGGCCAGCACCACCACCCCCAGTGTACCCAGGGCCCACAGCAGACGGTGGCGACGACGGCGTCCCTCGGCCCGGCGCACGCGCCGGCGCCGCTCGCGCAGCGCCGGGTGCTCATCGCCGGCGCGCTCGCGGGTGGTCGACGGCGGGGCGCTGCTCACCGGCACTCCTCCAGTGGTGGGGAAACGATGCCGCGCACGGGGTCCAGATAGCGCACTTCAGGATGTAGCTCGGGGCCGCCCACGGCCCGCACCCGGCTGCGCCCCTGCGCCATCAGCGCCAACACATCCGCGGTGCGACAGCCGGGCGAGGCCTCGATGAAGTTCGCGTGCACCGGAGAAAAGCGCGCTCCGCCGACGGTCAGCCCCTTGCAGCCGGCGGCCTCCAGCAGGCGACCCGAGGAGGCGCCGGGCGGATTGGTGAAGACGCTGCCAAAGGTGCGCACCCCCCGCGGCTGGGTCGCGCGCCGCTGGGTGCGAAACTCGGCCAAACGCTCGGCGATCTGCGCGGGATCACCGCGGCGCAGCTGAAAGCAGGTGAAGGTGACCACATCACCGGGGCCGATCGCCGAGCGCCGATAGCCGAACGCCAGACGATCGGGCGTGAGCAGACGCCGCCCGTCCGGGCCGACGACGATCGCCCAGACCAGCGTATGGGCCAGCTCACCCGCGTGGGCGCCCGCGTTCATCGCCACCGCGCCACCGGCGGTGCCGGGAATGCTCGCCCCCCACTCCAAACCGGTCAGACCGGCGTTGCCCGCCCGCACCACCGCCCGCGGCAGCGATGCCCCGCCGCCGCACCACAGACGCTCGCCCCGCAACGAGATGCCGGCCAAGGGGCCGCTCAGACGCAGTACCAGGCCACGAAAACCCTCGTCCGAGACCAGCAGGTTCGACCCGCGCCCCACCACCGCCACCGCCAGCCCGCGCGCGGCGGCCCACGCCAGGGCGGCGCCCGTGGCGCGGGTCGAACGGACGTTCACCAGGAAGTCCGCCGGCCCACCGACGCGGATCGTGGTCAGCGGGGCAAGCGGGGCATCGACCAGAAGGCCGGCGGGCTCAGGCGGGGAGTGCTCCATCTGGATAGAGCTTTTGCAGGCGAGCCACCAACTCCTGCCCGAGGGTGGTGATATCTCCCGCACCCATCGTGATCACCAGGTCACCCGGGCGGATCTCGACCAGCGCCCGCTCCAACGCCTCCGGCAGGGTGGCGGCGAACGCGCTGCGCGTGGCGGCGGGAATCGCGGCGGCCACCAGACGCCCGTCGGCCAGCGGATCGGGCCGCTCACGGGACAGATAGACATCGGTGACGCTCGCCACGTCCGCGCCCCCGAGGGACGCCCCCAACTCCGGCGTGGGCGCGCGCGTCCGCGACGATGTGCAGCCGGTCCCGTGGTCCGCGCGCCACGCCGGTCGAGACGAGTTCGCCCGCGATGCCGGGGCTCAGGACCGCCAGCGAGCGCACGTCCGCGTTCCAACGCAGGTCGACCGTGGGACCCCAGAGACCGTCGATGTCCACGTGCGACGGGCCATTGGCGACGCGCACCCGTTCGAGCGCATAGGTGCCATCGCGATGGGACACTGCACCCTTGCCGGTGAGCGCACGCCCGAGCAGCGTCCCGGAGAGCGATGCCACCCGCGCGGTCCAGGGCGCCGTGGCGGTGTATCCGCGCCCCTCGATCGTGCCCGTCAGGTTGATGCGCCCGTCGAGGTCGGGACGCAGCCCGGCGATGTCGAGCGCCGTGCCGTCGAATGCGGCACGCCAGGGCTGGTCGTCCGTCCAGGAGAACCGTCCCGAACCCGCGAGACGCCCACGCAGGACGAAAGCGTCGAAGCGGTCTAGCAGCAGCTGCGCCTGGTCGAACGAGCCGCGCGCGGTGAAATCGGCCTCCGGCAGCTGCGGGCCTCGCGCCAGAGCCTTGACCTCGAAGGCATAGGGCAGCGAACCGTCGAGTTCGAAGACGCCGAGCGGGCTCTCGACGACGGGCTCCCCGGTGATGGGCCAGCGCAGCGCAGTCCACTCGCCTGCGAGATCGAGCACGGGCGCCTCACCCTCGACGCGCACGAGTCCCGCCACGCTCAGTGTCAACCCCGAGCGTGGCAGCCACGCCCGCAAGGAATCGATATCGAGCTGCCGGTCCGAGCGCCGCGCCGCGCCCTGGATGCGCAGCGGCTCGTCGCCGAAGTCGGGGGAGGTGAGCGTGCCGTCGATCCCGAAGGCCTCGAGGCCGGCGTCGAGGGCTATCGACCCCGTCATGCGCGGCAGGCGCCCGGCGGGAACCCACGGCGAGCCGTCGAAGTCCGCCGCGCGCACGGTGCCGACGAGGTGCGCCGCCTCGGTGAGCGTGAGCGCCGTGCCCGAGAACGACAGCCGGGCAGGCTCCGAGATCGCGAGCTCCGTCGCGAGGCGATCGAGGTCGCCGCGCGCCTGCGCCTCGAAGCGGTAGACGCGCTCGTCGGGCAGTCGCCAGTGGCCCCTCGCAGCGGCACGCACGCCGAGCGGCTGCGCGGCACGCAGTGCGAGCTCGCCGGCGAGGCTGCCGGCCGGGTCCTCGATCGCCAGCGTGTCCATGTCGATCCGCCAGCGACTCATGCGCAGGTCGCCGCGCAGCGAGGCTGCGCGCAGGACCTCGCCATTCGCGAGCGTCACCGTCGCGTCATTCACGGCGAAGTCCGGCGCCGCGATGCGCAGGAAGCGCGGCAGGAACCGCGGCTCGGCCGGCGGCTTCTCCGCGGTCTTCTTCAGCACCACGTCGACCCCGTCGACTTCGAGCGTCTCGAGCGTGACCAGTCCGCTGAACAGGCCGCCGAGCGTCGGATCCAGCCGCACCCCACGCGCCTCGATGCGCACCGCCTCGTGATCGACGACGACCCGCTCCGCCGACAGTGGTCCGGCCAGCACGCCCCGTGCGCCCTCGACCTCGATGCGGACGCCGTCGACTTGCGCCAGGCGCGCGAGCAGCGCCTGCAGGCCCTGCTCGCTGAAGAGGAGCCGCTGCGTGAGCAGGCCGCCCGTGAGCAGGGCGAGGAGCAGCAGTGCCGGGACGATGAGCCTGCGCCACCGCATCACAGCACCTGCGTGATGTTGAGGTGGAAGCGCGGTTTCTTTCCGGGTTCGGAGAGCGCCTGCGCGACGTCGAGGCCGATCAGCAGCATCGGCAGCTTCCAGCGCACGCCGATGCCCACCGAGTACTCGAGCGGCGTGTCCCAGTCGGTGAAGGCGTTGCCGGCATCGAAGAACAGCGCGCCGCGGAAGTCGCGCGGCAGGTCGCGCTCGAGTTCGATGCCGCCGACGATCTTGTTCTCGCCGCCCCCGCCCTTGCGGGTAGCCGGATCGGTGAGCTGCTCGGGGTCGACCGGGCTCAGCTCGTCGAGGGCGAAGCCGCGCACGCTGCGGTCGCCGCCCGCGAAGAAGCGCTGCGAGGCGGGCAGCTCGGAGAAGTCGCTCACCCAGCTGGTGCCGAACTCGCCGCGCAACCGCAGGTGCCAGGGCCCCGAGATCGACCAGACCTTCTCGGCGCGGGAGTAGAAGCGCAGGTACGAGGCGTCGGAGCCCAGTGACTGCGGGCTGCCGGTGAGCTCGACGTAGTAGGCGGCATCACGCACCCAGCCGGTCAGGAAGTTCGGCGGCAGGCTCGCGTAGCTCAAGCCCGGGATTAGGAGCAAAGCATCGGTCTCCGTGTCGTCCGGGAACACCGTGCGCTCCTGGTTCAGCTTCAGGAACAGCACGCGCTGCCAGAGCCCGAACACCTGGGTCAGTCCGGCCATCAGCTCGATGCGCGAGCTCTCGAGGTCGCCGATGTCCTCGTTCACGTAGCC
>DAOKZF010000062.1:7860-8913 GCA_035325785.1 Miltoncostaeaceae bacterium | reverse complement strand
CGCCTATTGGGCGCTGCTGCCCCCGGCCACCGCCGAGGTCGCCGGGCGCGTCGACGACGACCACCGCCAGGCGGGCATGATGGCCTTCTACACCGCCATGTGGCTCGGAGCGGCGCTCACGCCCGCGCTCTCCCCCCTGATCGACAGCTGGCGGCCCGCGGCGATCCTGGCCCTCGGCGCCTGGGTCGTGGCGGCGGCCATCACCGGATCCTCGTTCACCCATCGCCAGACCGCCTCGGACGGGGCCGACCGTCCGACACCCACCCCGACGACCATCAGGAGCCGTCCGTGAGCACCCCGCCGTCCGAGGACACCCTCGTCACCGAGCTCCCACTCCCCGCCGACGTCAGCGGACCGGTTCAGGTCTACGTGAACGGCGCGCCGTGGACCGAGGGCCACGACTACACCGTCGCCGAGGGCCGGCTGCATTTCCACCGCACGCTCCGGCGCCAGCCCCGCCTCAGCTTCGCCCGCAAGGTGATCCTCACGATCGGCATCGGGGTGTACGAGGACCTGCGCGGCGACACGCTCGATCTGCGCTACACCCGCAACGGCCAGCCTCAGATGGTCAACATCCCGCTGCGCCACCGCTGAACGACCGGGCGGGCGCCGCCCCGGTGCCGAGCCCTCAACGACGTCCGCGACGCCCCCGGGCACCGGCCCACCCGGCCCCCGCCGGGCGCGCGCCCTGGCGTCCCCCCGCGCGCGGACGCGGTCGGGGTGCCTCGGCCGGGGACAGCGTGATCCGCCCGCGCAGCGCCTCGATCTCGTCCACACGCACCGCCACCGCATCGCCCCTGCGCAGACGTCTCCCGGAACGGTCGCCGACCAGCATCACCCCGAGCGGGTCCGGACGGTAGTGGTCGTCCTCCAGGTTACGCGCCGGCAGAAAGCCGGTGCACACCCCGGCGAAGGTCACGAAGACCCCGCTCTCGATCACCCCGCTGATCGCACCGTCGAACGGGCGGTCGGGATCGCCCTCGCGCAGGCGATCCTGCAGCCAGTATGCCGCGCACAGGTCGTCCGCCCGTCGCTCCAGGGCGGCCGCCTCCC
>DAOKZF010000062.1:0-7850 GCA_035325785.1 Miltoncostaeaceae bacterium | reverse complement strand
AGTGCTCGGCCGCCTGCGCCAGCTCGCTCATGCCGGGACTCGGTCCGCCCAGCCCCAGGGCGTCAACCAACCCGCGGTGCACCAGCAGGTCGGGATAGCGGCGAATCGGCGAGGTGAAGTGCAGGTACGCGGCGCTCGCGAGACCCGAATGGGTGGCGTTCTCGGGGGTGTAGTGCGCCTGTTTGAGCGAGCGCAGCCCCACCCCCCACAGGGCGTCGCCCCCGGCGCGTCCGGCGGCGAGGTGCCGGCGGACGGCCTCCGCCGCCGCACCGGCCGCCGCACGCCGCTGCACCGGCGCCAGCGGGCCGTCGGCGAGCGGTGTCGTCGCGACATCCAGGGCCTCGAGCTGTTCGTACAGCAGACGGATGCGCGTCTCGGCGGGATCCTCGTGGTGACGGAAAATCGTGCGCACCCGTCGGGCGATCAGGAAGCGCGCCACCGCCTCGTTCGCCGCGATCATGCACTCCTCCACCAACGAGTGGGCCGGGGTCTGCCCCTCGATCTCGATCGAGGCGACCCGATCGCCGGCCAGCACGATCGTCGGCTCCCCACCCTGCACCTCCAGGGCGCCGCGCTCCAGACGACGCTCGCGCAGAACCGCCGCCAGGCCGGCGGCCCGGGCGATATCCCGCTCCAGGGCCTCGTCGCCCATGGAGCCCCCCGCCAGGAAATCATCGACCTCCGGATAGCCGATCCGTCGACGGGAGCGAATCAGCGCCCGATAGAAACGCTCCTCACGCGGGCGGCCGTCCGGGCCGATCACCAACTCCACGGTGAGGGTCGCCCGATCGGCCTCCGGCCGGAGGCTGCACAGGTCGCTCGACAGCCGTTCCGGCAGCATCGGCACCACCATGCCGGGCAGGTAGAGCGAGTTCCCCCGGCGGGCGGCAACCCGGTCGAGCGGCCCGCCCGGCGCGACGAAACGCGACACGTCGGCGATGTGCACCCACAGACGGGTCGCGTCCGGCCCCTCGGGCGCCACCGCAATCGCATCGTCGTGATCCCTGGCCCCCGCCGGATCGATCGTGATCACCCGCTGATCGCGCAGATCGCGCCGACCGCGGTCGCCCAACGGCGCGCCCTCATCCAACTGCTCGCTTTCGCGCAGCGCCGCGTGCGGGAACGGACGGATCACCCCCTCGTGCGCCAGCAGGGCAGCGAGCGCCGCCGGCACCGACCGGGCCCGCCCGTGCACCGCGCTCACCCGCGCACCGCGTCCGCGCAGCGTGATGCTCACCAGGTCGCCGACCTCGGCGTCCCCCCGCGCCGCCCGGCCCAGTTGAATGAGAGGCCCGGCCTCGAACGCGGGCACACCGGCCACCCCCCGCCCGGAACCGACCAGTCGGGCGACCACCGTCTGAACCGGGCCGCCGGAACGGCTCACGGCGCGACCAACGTCCCGGCGGGAGTGGTCGGCCCGGTGCGCAGACGTGCCAGCGCGGCATCGAGCGCCTCGTCGCGTGGCGTCGTGGGATTGTCGACCGCCCGGACATCCGGAGGCAGGCCGCGCACGGCCAGGTTGAAGCCGCTCGGTGTCAGATAACGCGCGGTGGTCAACTTCAGCGCTCCGCGATCGCGCAGCATCCAGGTGCTCTGGACGAGCGCCTTCCCGAACGTCCGCTCACCGACCAGGGGGGCCCGACGGGCATCGCGCAGCGCGCCGGCGACGATCTCCGATGAACTGGCGCTGTTGCGGTCGACCAACACGACAACCGGGATGTCGGTGCTCACCGGTTCGCCGTCGGTGCGCAGGGTCCGTCGGGCGGAATGGCGCCCCTCGGTGGTGACCACCGACGTCCCGGAGGGCAGAAGCGTTCCGGCCACTCCGAGCGCCTCGCTCACCAGACCGCCCGGGTCGCCGCGCAGATCGAGCACCAACCCGTCGACCCCGGCGTCGAGCTGCTGCCGGATTCGCGCGCGCAGGGCGCCCGAGGCCCCCCGGGTGAAACGCATCAGGCGCAGGTAGCCGACCCTGCGCCGACCATCGCGCACGATGCGGCCCTGGACGGCGGGGACCGCAATTCGACCGCGGGTCAACTCGACGGTGCGCGCCGGCGTCGTATCCCTGTCGACGGTCAGCTTCACCCGCGACCCCTCGGGGCCGCGCACCGTGGCGACGACCGACTCCAACCGGTCCCCGCGCGCGGGCTTCCCGTTCACGGCCACCAACCGATCGCCCGCCCGCAGCCCGGCCTTCTCGGCGGAACGGGCGGGGAACGCGTGGGTCGCGCCCACCGCCTCATCGCGTGCCGCGATCTGGATGCCCACCCCCACGTAGGCGCCGTCGTTGTGCAGCGTCAGCGCCGCCAACTCGTCGGCATCCAGATAGGTGGTGTACGGATCATCGAGCGCCGCCACCAGCGCCCGCGTGGCGTGGTTCTGCAGTTGGGCGTCGTCGATGTCGCGGTAGTAGTGGCGGCGCAGCACGTCGAGCACCTCGGATGGCAGGTCCTGACCGCTGTCGCCCAGCAGCACCCCGCGCAGCGGCCCCTGCAGTTGGGTGAGGCCGGTCGCCTCGGGATGCCCGCCGACCACCACTCCGGCGATGAACACCACCAACGCAAGCAGCGCGACCACCAGGGTCGTGATGAGGCGGCGCATCAGCATCAGGGTTCCCGATGATACGCCGCCATCCGGCGTTCGCCGCCGCGCCGGGTGGGCCCCACCCACGCGCCGGGTGAGCGGGGCACCACCGGCGGAATGCTCAGACCTTCAGGAAACGGCGCAGGGTCAGGCCGCTGCCGAGCGCGCCGACCAGGGCGCCGGAGCCCACCAGGATCAGGGCCAACGAGGCGAAGCCCACCGTCTGGACGTTGTCCTCGCTCAGCGGAGTCTGGGCCTCGCCGATCCACTGGTCGACCACGCCGACCTTCACCGCGTACAGCAGCGCCACCGAGGCGACCGCCCCGGCCAGCCCGCAGATGATCCCCTCGATCACGAACGGCCACCGAATGAACCAGTTGGTGGCACCAACCAGCTTCATCACCTCCACCTCGCGCCGACGGGCGAAGATCGACAGACGGATCGTGTTTCCGATCAGCAGGATCGATGCGATCAATAGAATCGAGATCAGCGCCAAACCGGCCCATTGGATGAACTTCGCCGCGCGCAGCAGTTTGTCGGCCGTCTCGCTGCCGTAGGAGATGCCCGGGGTGCCGGGGTCGCCGACATCCTTCGCCAGCCCGCGCAGACCCGCCAGGCGTTTGGCGACCTCGGCCGCGTTGTCGGGATTGGCAAGCTTCAGGTCGTAGGAGGCCGGCAGGACGTTCGTGGTCATCTCGGCCAGCAGCGCCGGATCGACCCGCTTGCGCATCTCCCTCAGCGCGTCGTCCTTGGAGACGTAGGTGGCCTCGCTCACCATGCCGGACTGTTTCAGCCCGTCGATGCGCGCCTTGAGGGCCTTCGTCTGGGCGGGCGTGGCCCCGTCGGAGATGTACACCGCCACGTCGATCTTGTTCTTCTGGTTGTCGACCGAATTCTGAACGTAGAGGAACGACGGGATGAACGCGCCCAGCACGAACACGGCGATCAGCACGGTGACCGTCGCCGCGATCGAAACGGCGGCGTTGGCGCGAATCGAACGCCAGGCCTCGGCAAGGAAGAAGCGCGGCCTCATGCGTCCACCCGCGCGTAGGTGGCCTGGCGTTGGTCGCGCACCACCCGCCCGCCTTCGAGGGCGATCACACGCATCTGCATCTTGTCGACCATCTCCCGGTCGTGGGTGGCCATGATCACGGTCGTGCCGGTGCGGTTGATCCGATACAGCAGCTGCATGATTCCGATGGAGGTCTCCGGGTCGAGGTTCCCGGTCGGCTCGTCGGCGATCAGCAGCCGCGGGTGGTTCACGAAGGCCCGCGCGATCGACACGCGCTGTTGCTCCCCGCCGGAAAGCTCGTTGGGGAAACGGCCGGATTTCTCGGACAGACCGACCAACGAGAGGATCTCGGGCACCTTGCGACGGATGCCGCGCGGGTTCTCGCCGATGACCTGCAGGGCGTAGGCCACGTTTTCGTAGACCGTGCGCCCCTGCAGCAGCTTGAAGTCCTGGAAGACACAGCCGATCGCTCGGCGCAGGTACGGCACCTTGTTGGCCCGCAGGCGGGTGAGGTTGCGCCCGCCGACCATGATCGTGCCCTCGGTGGCATCGAGCTCTTTGATCAGCAGGCGGATGAAGGTGCTCTTGCCCGAACCGGACGGCCCGACCAGGAACACGAATTCGCCCGCGTCGATCGATAGCGACACGTTGCTCAGACCGGTGGCGGTCTCGCTGTAGCTCTTGGAGACCCCGTCGAACACCACCATCGGTCCATCTCCGGTGCGCAGGAGCGACCGGCGCTCCGACCGCGACACGCGATCGGGCTCGGTGGGTGTCGGATCGACCGCCGAGGAGGCGTCGGGTTCCGGGACGGAGTTGGGAATCTCTGTGCTCATGGGCATCGAGGCGTGGTAGCTGGACGCGCGGGTCGCGACGCGCCTCTGTGGGGGGCGACCGCGCGTAAGAAGACACCGAGGACACGGCGAGGGTAGCCATGTCGTTGGAGAGCTGTCAAACGCCGCCCGCCGCCCGGATGCGAAGGCCGCATTCCGGCTCTCACCCGTTCGCCGCCCGCCGCCCATTCCCTGCCGCGCGGATCCGGACCGCCCGCGCGAGGCCGATCAGTCGTCGCCGTCGTCCCCGGCCGGGGCCTCCCCGCGTGCGCGTCGCTCGAGCTCCGCGCGGATGAAACCGTCCAGGTCGCCGTCGAGCACCGCGTTCGCGTTGCCGCTGGTGTGGCCGGTGCGCAGGTCCTTCACCTGGGTGTAGGGATGCACGACGTAGGAGCGGATCTGGCTGCCGAACCCGATCGTGCGCACCTCGCCGCGCGCCTTGGCGGCTTCCTCCTCGCGCCGCTCGATCTCCCGTTGCACCAGGCGCGCGCGCAGCATCGCCATCGCGGTCGCCCGGTTCTGGGTCTGGGAGCGCTCGTTCTGGCATTGCACGACGATCCTGCTCGGCAGGTGGGTGATCCGCACGGCCGAGTCGGTCTTGTTGACGTGCTGCCCGCCGGCGCCGCTGGCGCGGTAGGTGTCGATCTTGAGGTCCTTGTCGAGGATCTCGATGTTCACCGATTCATCGACGATCGGGGCGATGTCCACCGCGGCGAACGACGTCTGACGCCGGTGGGCCGAGTCGAACGGCGACAGGCGCACCAGACGGTGGACGCCCCGTTCCGCCGACAGCAGACCGTAGGCGTTCGGTCCCTGCACGGTGAAGGCCACCGATTTCAGGCCGGCCTCGGCCCCCTCCTGGATCTCCTTGATCTCTGCCTTCAGGTCGCGGCTTTCCGCCCAGCGCAGATACATACGCAGCAGCATCTCGGTCCAGTCCTGGGCGTCGGTGCCCCCCTCCCCGGACTGGATTGACACCACCACGTCGTGGTGGTCGTACTCGCCCGAGAACAGGCGCTCCTCCTCCAGGCGCGCGAGGGCCGCATCCGCGCGGACCAGCCCCTCGTCGAGCTCGCGCAGGAACTGGGGATCGAGTGTGCCGGCGCGTTCCTCCTCGCGACCCAGCTCGGCCAGCTCGGCCAGCTGCCCGATGTCGTCATCCAGCGCTCGGTAGTCGGTGAGTCGCCCCTTCAGAGCGGCATGGTTCGCCGACACGCCGGCGGCGTGGGCGGCGTCGTCCCAGAAGCCCGGTTCGCCCATCTCCCGCTCGAGCTCGGTGACCCGCTCGGCGAGCGTCTCGGGGTCGAGGTAGTCGCCCAGCACGCGCGCGCGTTCGCCCAGGCGGGCGGCCCGCTGGTCCAGGTCGTCCAGCGACAGGGTGGTGGTGTCGTCAGCCACGCGGGGAGAACTCAACCGAGGCGCTCAGGCGCCGTGACGGCGCTTGTATTTCTTGACGGCTCCGCACGGGCATGGGTCGTTGCGTCCGCTCTTGTCCTCATCGGCAACCACCCTCTGCTCGACCACCGCTGCGGCCGGGGCGCCCCCCGCTGCGGACGAGGTCGTGTACTCGGCCTCTGCGATCGCACCCTGGTCATCCAGACCGTAGCCCTGCACCGGCTCATCCTGGTACACGTAGCCGACGTCCGACACCGGCTGTTCTTCAATCTCCGGCGGGCGCTCCACCTCGACGTGGAAGATGTAGCGCACGAACTCGCGCTTCACCATGTCCATCATCTCGTCGAACATGATGTGACCCTCGAGGCGGTACTCGGCCAGCGGGTCCTTCTGTCCGAGGGCTCGCAGATGGATGCCCTCGCGCAGGTAGTCCATGTTGTAGAGGTGCTCGCGCCAGTGCTGGTCGATCAGTTGCAGCAGCACCCACCGCTCGAGCTCACGAACCAGGTCGACACCCAGGTTGGCCTCGCGCTGCTCGTAGAGGTCCATCGCGTCGTCCTCGAAGCGGTCGAGCAGCTCCTCGCGCGTGAGCGGTTCGCTTTCGTCCTCCAGCTCGGCGCGCAGGTCGCTCAGGTCGAAGGTGAACGGCACGTAGCCCTTGAGCGTGGCGAAGAGGCCGTCCAGGTCCCAGTCGACCGGCAGCGCGTCATCGTCGGCGTAGTCGTCGACGGTCGCGACCAACGTCTCGGCGATCCAGTCGCGCGCCTGTTCTCCTAGGTCGGCTCCCTCGAGCACCCGGCGGCGCTCGCTGTAGATCACCTCTCGCTGCTTGTTGAGCACGTCGTCGTACTCGAGCACCCGCTTGCGGATGTTGAAGTTCTGCTCTTCGACCTTCTTCTGGGCACCCTCGACGGTGCGGGTGAGCATCTTCGCCTCGATCGGCAGGTCGTCGCCGGGTCCGAGCTTGTCGAGGATCTTGTAGATCCGGTCGCCGGAGAAGATCCGCACCAGGTCGTCCTCGGCGGAGAGGAAGAACCGGCTGACACCGGGGTCTCCCTGACGTCCGGCGCGCCCGCGCAACTGGTTGTCGATGCGCCGACTCTCGTGGCGTTCGGTGCCGATGATGTACAGGCCGCCCAGTTCCGGGACGCCCTCGCCCAGCTTGATGTCGACGCCGCGGCCGGCCATGTTGGTCGCGATCGTCACCGCGCCCACCTCGCCGGCGTTCTGGATGATCTCGGCCTCGCGCGCGTGGTTCTTGGCGTTGAGCACATCGTGGGGGATGCCCCGGCGCTCCAGCAGACCCGACAGCATCTCCGAGACCTCGACCGAGATCGTGCCGACCAACACCGGCTGCCCGCGCGTGTGGGCCTCGGCGATGTCGTCGGCGACCGCGCGAAACTTCGCGTCCTTGGTCTTGAAGATGAAGTCGTTATGGTCGGCGCGCACGACCGGGCGATGGGTGGGCACGGAGACCACGTCGGTCTCGTAGATCTTGGCGAACTCGTTCGCCTCTGTGGCCGCCGTGCCGGTCATGCCCGAGAGCTTTTCGTACATGCGGAAGAAGTTCTGCAGGGTAATCGTCGCGAGCGTCTGGTTCTCCTCGCGGATCCGCAGCCCCTCCTTCGCCTCCAGCGCCTGGTGGAGGCCCTCCGAGTAGCGGCGCCCCTCGAGCACCCGCCCGGTGAATTCGTCGACGATCAGCAGCTCGCCGTCGCGGACGATGTACTCCTTGTCCTTGCGGTAGAGCGCATGCGCCTTGAGGGCCTGGATCAGGTGGTTGACCAGGTTGCCGTTGACGTCGAGGTAGAGGTTCTCGATCCCCAGGGCCTTCTCGACCTTGTCGACGCCGCTCTCGGTGGGCGACGCCGCGCGGTGCTTCTCGTCCACGTCGTAGTCGACGCCCTTCTTGAGGGTCGGCACGATGCGGGCGAACCGGTAGTAGGTGTCGGTGGCGGCCTCCGGCACACCCGAGATGATCAGCGGGGTGCGGGCCTCGTCGATCAGGATCGAGTCGACCTCGTCCA
>DAOKZF010000061.1:0-8939 GCA_035325785.1 Miltoncostaeaceae bacterium | reverse complement strand
GACATCGCCGATGCCCTGGATGCGTCGGTCGACTCCCTGTTGGTGAGCGGCCGGCTCGCAGCGTTCGCCCGCGGCGAGCGCCAGCCCGCTGAGGACGACCCGCACGTGCGCTGGGGTATGCGGATGATCGAGGAGATCCAGGCGGCCGAGCGCCTCGTGAGGCGATATGGGCTCTGACCTTCGCCCGGAGCCGCCCTGGCTGGCGGGGGAGCGCGCGGCGCGTGCGCTTCGCTTCGAGCTCGGCCTCGGCCACGGGCCGATCGACATCTACGACGTCATCGAGCAGCGCGGCGTGGCGATCGCCTTCCGGGACTTGGGGGGCGACGACGGGCGCTACATCTTCCACAACGGCAAGGGGCTGATCCTCGTCAGCTCCACGTGCGAGGAGGCCTCGCGGCAGCGGTTCACGGCCGCCCACGAGCTCGGGCACCACGAGCTGCACCGCTTCGACGCCAACGGCGAGGTCGAGACCATCCTGATCGACAAGACCGTGATCGGCACCGGCGGCGACGCGCGCGAGCAGGCCGCGAACTCGTTCGCGGCGCGGCTGCTGCTTCCGACCGAGGCGCTCCAGGCGCGCTTCTCGGAGCGGGCGGAGGTCACGGCCGAGCAGGTGGTCGAGCTCATGGACCGCTTCGGCCTCTCCTACACGGCGACCGTCTTCCGGCTCCACAACGCCGGCCGGATCACCAACGCCCGCCGTGACGCCCTGCGCCGCGAGGGTGAGGGTCAGGTGCACCGGCTGTCGGGCCGCCCGGAGGAGCCGCGAGGGGCCGAGCCGCCGCACGAGCTCCAGCGTCAGCTGGCCAAGCTCTACCGGGCGGGGCTGGTGCCTGTCGAGCGCCTGGCGGAGCTCACCGGCATGTCGGTGGAGCAGGTCGCCGACACGTTCGGCCCGCCCGAGGAGCCGGGAGCCGACATCGGCGACCTCCTGCGCGAGATCGAGGGCGAGGAAGCCTGATCGTGGAAGAGGCCCTCGACCCGGACGATCTCGAGGTGGGTATCGACACGTCGGTGCTCATCGACCTCGCCGAGGGCAAGGTGCTGCAGGGCCTCAACGAGATCTTCCCGGCTGTCGGGCTGCCCGGCATGGTCAAGCACGAGCTCGAGCGAAGCGCCTCGCGCCTCAACTCCATGATCCTCTCCGCCGACTGGCTCATCCCCGTCACGGTCGATGAGCCCGAGGACCTCGGGCTCATCGCGGACCTGCACCGCGGCCACGCCGGCGAGGCGGAGCTGATCGCGCTCGCGCGGCGCCACGGCTGGGTCGCCCTGATCGAGGACCGCGCCCGGAACTTGGCGATCCGTGAGGGCGTTCACGTGATCCGCCTGAGCACCCTCGCAGCTGCAGCGGCCGCCTGCGAGGTCGTCCCGGTCGAGCGCGCTTGGGGCCTTCACCGCGGGTTCCACATGCGTCGAGCGCCGAAGCGGATGCCGGCGATGGGCACCACGCCAGCCGACCGCGACCGCTTCGCGCGCACGGTCGAGGCGATCGCGGTCCTGGCGGAGCGCCGCGAGAGCCCCGTCTGGCCCGGGCTTCTCAGCCATTCGGCGCTGAAGCCCGGCCAGCTCGATGAGCTCGTGCGCCAGATCGGCGAGCGGCCGTGACGAGCACCGCGCCGATGCCGGCCGCTACCCCCCGACTCGCGGGTGGCGAGCCCCTGCGCGCGTTCGCATCCTCCAGCGGGAAGGCGCCTGCGGACATCGAGAGCACCGCGCGTCTCGTCGCCGAGCTGCGTCTGCGCGGCTTCGTCACCCTCAGGGACGCGGAGGCGATGCCGCCGGCCGGCGGCATCGAGTCGGTCATCCGCGCCGAGCTCGCCCGCAGCGCCGTCTTCGTGCCGTACCTGACCCCCGACTCTCTCGAGAGCGACCCGGTCGTCGACCTCGAGTTCCACACCGCCGCCGGGCTCGGGCACCTCTAGGGCCCGCCCTGGCGACCCGCGGCGAGCGGCCGGCCCCCGCGCAGCTGACCATCGGCGCGACGGACCTCGTCGGCGGCGCAAGCCCCCGAGCCGGGTCCACGAAGGACTGGGCAGGATCCGGGGAAAACCTGAATGCGAGGGCCTCATCCCCGCCGCAGGGTCTCGCTCAGCCCTCCGGGGGTGGCCGCAGACGCGTGAGCAGGTTGCCGATGGTGCCCAGCTCGCCCTCATCCAGGGCGCGCAGGGCACCGAAATCGGCCAGCGCCAACGCCCGGGCCGCGGCGTCGGCGACCTCGCGTCCGGCGGGCGTGATCGACACCAGAGACACGCGCCCGTCGCGGGGATCGGCCGAGCGCCGGGCCCAGCCGGCCTCGGTGAGCCGATCGACCAGGTAGGTGACGCTCGAACCGTGGACGGTCAGCAGGTCGCGGATGCGCGTCATCGGCAGGCCGGCCGAACGGGTGAACGAGAGCATCATCAGCACCTCGAACCGCGACAGGTTGAGCCCGAGGGGGCGCAGGATGCCCTCGACCTCGCGCACCATCACCGCGTACCCGCGGGTGAGGGCGGTCAACGCCCGGAATCCGGCGACTCCCGGATAGCGTTCCTCCCAGCGCCGGGCGGCCTCGGTGACCGAATCGCGCCGTTCGGCTGGAGACCCGTCGCTCACGCGCCTCCCAGCCAGCCGCGCAGCACGAGGGCCGCCGCCGCGATGTCGGCGGCAACCGCGTCGGCCTGGGCGAGCTCATCCGGCCCGTACGGCCCGCTGGTCACCGCCACACACCGGGCATCGCCCGCCCGCGCGCAGCGAATGTCCGCTGGCGTGTCGCCGACCACAACCGTCGGCCCGTCCTCGTCGCCGCGCGAGCGGGCGCGGGCGATCGGCACCAGCGCGTCGCGCGATTCGTGATCGGACCCGAAGGCCCCCTCCCCCCGGGTGAAGAACTCACCCAGCCCGGCGAGTTCCATCTTGGCGTGGCCGATGTCCTCGAGGTTGCCGGTGAGCAGCGCCAGCGACGCTCCGGCCTCGCGCAGCCGATCGAGCGCCGCGTGCGCGCCGGGGGCGACCGTGCCGTGGGGATGGTGGTCCTCGATGTCGCGGTAGATCGCGCAGGCCAACGGAATCCATTCGGCCAACCCGGCGGTGATCTCGTCGTCGGACAGGCCGCGCGCGCGCAGCACAACCCGCACGATCTCCTGATCGGTGCGTCCGGACGGATTGATCGCGACGATGTCCTCATAGACCACCGGCAGACCGTAGACGGCACTCATTCCGCGGGCCATCGCGTGGGTGTGGGCGAGCGGCGACCCGTGCAGGAGGGTGCCGTCGATATCGAGCAATACGAGCATCGGATCAATATGCCGGATTGCGCCGGACCGGGCGCCGCGGCGAGCCAACCCCCTCAGCGATCGCCGGCGCGCCGCGCGGCCGCCGCGACCAGCGACTCGATGATGCGACTGTCGGGATCCGGTTCGGGATGCCACTGCACCCCGACCAGCCAACCGCCGTCATCGGCCTCCAGCGCCTCCACGACCCCGTCGGGGGCCCGCCCGGTGACCGTCAGCCGTGCGCCGACGCGGTCGACCGACTGATGGTGGTGAGAGGCGGTCAGCGCCTCGGTGCGTCCCTCGGCTCGGGCGATCCACGAACCGTCGGTGAGCGACACCGGGTGCTCGTTGCCGGCGAACCGGCCGGTCTGGCGCCGATGCTCCTGACCGAAACCGGCGTCGGGAAGATCCTGCACCAGCGTCCCGCCGGCGGCGACGTTGATCACCTGCAGCCCGCGGCAGATACCGAGCAGCGGCAGGTTCCGCTCCCAGGCCGCCCGCACCAGAGCCAGCTCCACATCGTCGCGCAGGTCGACCGCCGCTTCGGCCCGGGGGTGCGCGACGGCCCCATAGCGGGCGGCGGCGATGTCGGGGCCGCCCACCAACAGCAGACCGTCGAGCCGGTCCAACACCGCCTCGGGGCGGCTCACCAGGGCAGGGTCCGGCGGTATCAGCAGGGCGACGCCACCCGCGCGCTGCACGTGTTCGATGTAGTTCATGGGCACCAGCGCGGCCGGCTGATCCCATACCGCCCAACGGGCGGTCTCCAGCGCGGCGCAGATGCCGATGGCGGGCGGGGTGCTCATCGGTGACCGATTCAGCATAGGAGACCGCGCCCACGATCGCCGCGCCGGTGATCGACGCGTAATCTGTGCCCATGATGACCTTCGCCGCGATCATCGCCGCCGCCATGGTGCTCGGCGGCCTGCTGTTCGCGCTGCTGTTCGCCACCGCGATCTGGGCGGCGATCGGCGCCCTGCGCCCGGAGTTACTGCGCAAGGAGCGCGCGCGCACGACCGACGACGCCTGAGGACGGGTCGTCCGCGCCCCCGGCTACCGTGGGCCGCACATGTTGAGAGAGGTCCCCAACGCCCGGTTCGTCGCGGGCTTCGGTCGTCGGCGGCTGGTGATCGGCGAGCGGGTGTTCCCGACGATGTCGCGCCGCGCCCACCGGGCGCTCTGGCGCGCTCAGGAGGAGCGGCCGGTCGAGGTTGCCGGCGACGGCGTTCAGCGCTGGTGGCTCTTTCGCGGTCGGGTGTTCCGCGACGACGACGATCTGACCGATGACGAGGTCTTCGCTCTGTTGCGCGAACGCGAGCGGCGCCGCGAACGGCGCATCGCGCACGCGGTCGACCTGATGCGCGCCGAGCAGGCGCGGGGCCGTCGACGCGAGCCGATCCCGGAGGACGTGCGCCGGGCGGTGTTCCGGCGCGACGGAGGTCGCTGCGTCGCCTGCGGATCGGCCGAACTGTTGCAGTTCGACCATGTGATCCCGGTGGCGCTCGGCGGCGCGTCGAGCCTGGAGAACCTCCAGTTGCTGTGTGCTCCCTGCAACCGCGCGAAGGGTGATGCCCTCTAGCGCCGACCCGACGTGGCCCACCCGGGTCGGACGTGAAAGGATTCACACATGGACGCGGCGGTGACATTGGCCTGGATGCGCGATCACGGCGGGCTGTTGCGTCACCTGGTGATGGCGGAGGGCTTCCCGGAGGAGGGTGACCCGCCGCCGGCCTCCGACCCGGGAATCCGCGCCCATCTGAGGTTCTTGGCGGCCGCCCTCGCGGCGACCGCCGACGACCGCTACGCCCCGCTGCTCGATGATTTCCCGGAGGCGCTGCCGGAGTACTTTGCCGACGGGGAGGAACTGTTCGAGCGCCACCTGGCCCAGGGAGAGGGCGCGATTGCGCTCGAGACGCACCTGCAGCTGCGGGGTGGGCGTCCGGGGGTCGACCCGTCGTTTGACATCGCTCTGCAGCGGCGCATCCACCTATTTGGCTGGATTCGCCTCTTTCTGCTGGCGTTCGAGGAGCATGTTGGGCAACCGGTAGACGGCATCGCGGACCGGGTGGTCACCTGGTTCGACGTCCGCCAGCGCGAACTCGGTCGGCTGATCGTGTCGCTCGATCTTCAGGCCCAGGCGGCCGCGCGGGAAGCTCACGGCGGGCCGTTGGATGCCGAGGCGATCGACGCCCTCGGCCAGGCGGTGCTGGTGCAGGCCTACGTGCGTCAGTTGACGCTCGGGGTGTGTGCGGTGCTCGATGAGGATTCGCCACCCACCGGCTGAATGAGCCGCCCATCGGCCCGTGCGGCGAGGCGTTCATCCGGGTAGGGGCGCCAGCCCGGGGTGAAGCGCTCGGCCAGGTCATAGGGGTAGACGCGCACGATGAGGGTGCCGAACCGACGGGACTCGGCCGGCGCCCCGAAGGCCCGCCGCCACGCTCCCGGGGTGATCGCGTCACCCGGCCGTGTGGCGTCGAGCAGCACGAAGCTGCTGAATCCGGCCGCCGGGCGGTACCAGTCGCGCCGGCCGTTGAGGGCCACCGGACAGAGGGTCTCGCCGCGACCGGTCAGGCAGGGGCGCACCGCGAGTACCCGCAGCCCGCTGTGGTAACTGAGCGGGCCGGCGCTCCAGTAGCCGGCATAGCCGCGGTCGACGCCCTGGTCGGCGAGCCAACCGGCGATCCGCGCGCTCTGGGCGGGCAGCTCGCCGCGCTGGGCGTGTTCCAGGTCGCCGCCGGCCAGGGCGAGCCCCGCCCCCACGACGATCAGCCCCGCGGCCGCGCCGGCGGCCGCTCGGCGCAGGGGAGCGACGGCGCCGGACGGGGCCTGGGCGAACAGCGGCAGCACCGCCACCGCCCCCAGGGCCAGCGGAATGAGATAGCGGGTCCCCGGGACGCTGGTCACGGCCGCGTCGGCGGGGATGTCGCTCAGGACGAAGCCGACCGTGACGGCGATCGCCGTCAGCGCCCAGTAGGTCAGATAGGTGCGCCGGGCGAGCCAGAGCTCGGGGGTGGGTTCCGCCGCCGTGGCACGACGCATACCGATGGGCACCAGGGCGAGCGCCAATGCCCCCAGCAGCAGCAGGGCGATGGCCCAGCGCACCGGCGAGTGGCCGACGATCTGCCCGCCCATGTTCGGCGCCCCGAGCAGCGCCAGCAGCCCTCGGCCGACCAGCGGCAGGTGGTCGAGCGCGGCGGCGGGATCCGCCAGTTGCGTGTAACCGCTGCCGAACCGCTCGCGCCGTGTGACGAATCCACCGGCGTGTAGCGCGGCGAGCGCGCCGAGGGCCACCAGGCCCGCCGTGATCGCCGTGCCGAGCGCGACCAGGGCCACCCGACGGGCGGCCGCCGTGCGGGCGACATGCCAGGTGAGCGCCGGCGCACCGACCAGGGGCAGTACCCCCGCGAGCGCCAGCAGCGGATCGGAGGCGAGGTTCACCCCGACGATCAGCGCCACCGCGAACGCGAGCACGATGCGCGGCCTCAGGGGGCGCGCCCCGCTCAGGCTCAGGTGGACGAGGAACGCCGCCAGCAGGGCGCTGGAGAGCCAGGTCGGGCCGCGGAAGGCCGGGGCGAGGAAGGTCAACAGGGCGTCGGGGCCCGCGGCCAGCACCAGGGCGACGCCCAGGGCCCCCGCCCAGCGGCCCGCCAGGCGCAGGCAGCACCACCCCACCAACAGGGCGGTGGCCAGCGCCAGAAGCGCCGGCCAGTACGCCCACAGCAGGCGGTGTCCGGGCAGGTCGACCGTGAGCAGGTGGAACCAGAGGGTGCTCGCCGAGGAGATGTCGCCCAACACGGTCGCGCCGGAGTTCGCCGGCACGCCGTCGAGCCCGACGGCCCGCTCGGCGATCAGGGCCGGCGCGAGGGCGTCAGCGTTCCAGCTGATCGCCTCCACCAGGCGGGGCAGGCGCCACAGCAGAGCGACGACGAATGCCGCCGCCGCGATCACGGGAAGCCGCGGACCCCAGAGCCGCCACGTGACGTTCGGGAGCCGGCTGCGCTCGGTCAACTCGGCCACGGCGCCAGTATGCCGCAGCGCGACGCGGTTAAGAACCGGCGGTCCGTCGCCGATGGCGGCGCACCCCGGCCCGGTTCCCGCGCCCACCCATCGTGCACCAGTGCCGAGCCCTCCCGCCGGAGCTCGCGAGGTCCTGATCGTCCCGTGAGCTCCGAGGAGGGAGCGGATCAGTCGTCGGCGGGCTCCGGCCCCTGACCGCGGCGGAAGCGGCGCCAGTCGGCCGGGCGCCGCTCGGCGAATGCCCCCATGCCCTCCTTGGGCTCCGGCCCGAAGAGGAAGGTCAGGTGGTGCATTTCTCCGGAATGAAGGATCGACTGGCGGCCGAAGTCGCTGCCCGCGTTGAGGCCGAGCTTCGCCAGGCGCAGCCCCTCGGGGGAGCGGCGCAGGATCTGCTCGCACCAGCGGTCGACCTCGGCGTCCAACTGGTCGTCGGGCACGACCACGTTGGCCAGGCCGAGCCGTTTCGCCTCGTGCGCGGGGTAGCGACGGCTGAGGTACACCACCTCGCGGGCGCGCTTCTCGCCGCAGCTGCGCGCCAGGATCTGGCAGGTCCACAGGGCGGGCGCCCAGCCCAGACGGGTGCCGGCCTGACCGAACACCGCCGACTCGGCCGCGATCGTGAGGTCGGCGATCACGTTGATCTCGTTGCCGGCGCCGATGCAGTAGCCCTGCACGCGCACGATCACCGGTTTGCCGCAGGTGCGGATCGACTCGGCCAGGCGCATGAAGTAGATGCCCTGGCGCCGCTTCTCGGTGGCGGTGCGCGTGGGATCACGCACATCCCCTCCCACGCAGAACGCGGTGTCGCCGGCGCCCGCCAGCACGATCACCCCGACGCCGTCATCGAGGATCGCGTCTTCGAAGGCGGCGCACAGCTCGATGAGCGTCTGGGTGCGCAGGGCGTTCAGGCGTTCGGGGCGGTTGATCGTGATCGTGACGCGGCCGGCGCCGCGCGCCACGAGGAGGTCCTCGTAGGCGCGCGTCGGGCCGGACGGCTGATCGCTCATGCGGGCTCGGGCCCCTCGCCCTCACGGAACTTGCGCCAGTCGGCGGGTCGCTTCTCCTGGAAGGAGGCGATGCCCTCGACCGGCTCCGGACCCCACACGTGGTTGATCGCCACCAGCTCGACCCCGTGCTGCACGGCGCCGTACAGCTGGTCGGAGGAGGCGTTCAACGCGATCTTCGCCAGGCGCAGGCCCTGCGGTGAGCGGCGCAGGATCTGCTCGCACCAGTCATCGACGGTCGCGTCGAGCTGGTCGTCGGGCACCACGATGTTGACCAGGCCCATGTCCAGCGCCTCCTGCGCGGAGTACTGGCGGGTGAGGTAGAGGATCTCGCGGGCCTTCTTCTCGCCCACCAGCAGCGGCATGAGCTGACAGCCCCACCACAACGGCGCCGAGCCGATCTTCGGGCCGGCCTGACCGAAGCGCCCGGATTCGGAGGAGATGGTGAGGTCGCACAGCACGTTCAGCTCGTGGCCACCGCCGATGCAGTAGCCCTGAACCCGACAGATCACCGGCTTGCCGTTGTTGCGGATGCCGTTGGCGAGGCGGTCGTGCAGGTGGTGCAGCGAGCGCTTCTCGGCGGCCGTGCGGGTGGGATCGCGCACGTCTCCCCCGACGCAGAACGCGCGGTCGCCGGCCCCCGCCCACACGAACACGCCCACCG
>DAOKZF010000060.1:6121-8965 GCA_035325785.1 Miltoncostaeaceae bacterium | reverse complement strand
GATCGCGCGGACCGCGGCGCTCGCCGGGAAAGCGCTGGGGCTGGCGGTCGCGGTGGCCATCATCACGCTGGCGATCTTCCCGGGGCTGTTGGTGGGGGCCTGGATCGCCGACATGGGTATCTCCCCCGGGCGGCTCCTGTCGGCCTGCATCGCCCAGGTGCCCCTGGTGTGGGTCTACCTGGCGGTCGGCCTGCTGGCCGCCGCGGGCCTCGCGACGCGCCGCGCGGCCGCCGTGGTGACCAGCGCCGCTCTGGTGGGGGCCTATACGGTGCAGATCGTCGCGGGGGTCGTGCCGGCCCTGGCCGAGCTGGACCGCATCACGCCGCTGTACTGGGCGAACGCCTCGGTGGAGCTGTTGCAGGGCCCCCAACCGCTGCGCTGGCTGGGCCTCACCGGGGCGGCCCTCCTGCTCACCGTCGGCGCCGGGCTGCTGTTTGAACGGCGCGAGATCGGCGCGCGGCGCACCGTTCGCCCATGGAGGGGGCACCGGGCCGGCGGACCGCCGCCCGCCTGACGCGCCGCTCAGCGCACCGCGTCGGGGTCCTCGATGCGCACCAGCCACCGGATGCGGCGCACCGCGACCAGCAGGAGGATCGCGGCCGCGGCGGTGACCAGCGAGGCCGCCCAGGCCCGGGGCTCCGGCCAGGGCAGGGCGAAGAACTCACGCAGCCACGGCACCGACAGCCCCAGGGGAATCGCCGCCAGGAAACCGGCGATCATGCCCCACACCCAGCGGCGCACCGGGCGGCGCTCCACCCCCCGCTCCACCTGAATGACGACCGCCAGACCGACCAGCGTGGCGGTGATCGCCGCGACCCCGCGCGCCTGTTCCAACGGGAGATCGAGCGGATGGCGGGCCAACTGGTACGAGACGGCGATCGCCAACCACACGATCAGGCCGGCGGGCACCACGAACGCGGCCAGCGAACGGAGGAAACGCTCGCGCTGCACGGGCCCGTTGCTGCTGGCCAGGGCGAGGAAGAACGCCGGAATGCCGATCGTGAGCGACGAGACGAGGGTGGTGTGGCGCGGCAGGAACGGATAGGCCGTATCGACCAGGCCGAAGGTGCCCAACAGGGCCGCCGCGTAGACGGACTTGGCGACGAAGAGCTTGGCCACCCGGTGGGTGTTGCGAATGATCCGCCGCCCCTCCTCCACCGCCCGCGGCACGGTGGAGAAGGCGTTTGACAGGAGCACCAGGTCGCCGACGCCCTTGGCCATCTGTCTGCCGTTGCCCATCACGATCGCCAACCGGGCCTCCTTGAGGGCCAGCACGTCGTTGACGCCATCGCCGACCATGGCCGTGTAGCGCCCGCGGCGGGCGAGCGCCGCCAGCAGTTCGCGTTTCTGCTCCGGGCTGACACGCGCGAACACGGTCGTCTCCAGCGCGACCCGTTCCAGTTCGTCCGGGTCGGTGGGCAGGTCGGCACCCGACAGGGCCCGCTCGGCGTTCGGCACCCCGGCGGCGGCCGCGACGGCGCTCACCGTGCCGACCCCATCCCCGGAGATGACCTTCAGGTCGACCCCCTGCGAGACCATGAACGCGATCGTTGCCACGGCGTCGTCGCGCAGCCCCTCGGCGAGCACCGCGGCCCCCACCGCCACCAGGTCGGCGGGCAGCCGCTCGTCCTCCCCCAGGGGCGTGGCGCCCTGGGCCACCAGCACCACCCGCCGCCCGGCGCCCGCATGAACCGCGATCTCGGCCGACAGGGCGGGGTCCAACCCGACGCCGGCGCGCGCGAGCACATCCGGGGCGCCCATCACCACCGTGCCGTGTCCGGCCAGGGTGGCGCCGCTCCACTTGCGCGCCGACGAGAAGGGCACCTCGGCGAGCACCGCGACCGGCTCGGCCGGCAGGCCATCGCCGATCGCCCGCATGGTGGGGTTCTGCACCGCGGCGCTCGCCGCCAATAGCCCGAGTAGTTCGCGCGCCCGGCTGACGTCGGCCGAGCCGTCGGCACCGACCACGGTGGTCAGCTGAATGCGCGCGTCGGTGAGCGTGCCGGTCTTGTCGAAGCAGATGGTGTCGACGCTCGCCAGGCTCTCGACCGCGTTCAGTCGCTGGGCGAGCGTGCCCATCGTGCCCAGGCGGATCGCCGCGACCGCAAACGTGATGCTGGTCAGCAGCACCAGCCCCTCGGGCACCAGGGGCACCAGGGCGGCCACGGCGGTGGCGGCGGCATGGGGGGCGCTCAGGTCGCGGAACCACAGCGACACGATCAACGCCACAGCCAGCGGCACCATCACCGCGACGGTGATGCGCAGGACGCGGTTGATGTCCAACTGGAGCGGACTCAACTGGGCGCGGGTGCCGCGCGCTTCGGCGGCGATCCGCTCGGCAAAGCTGTCCGCACCGATCCGCTCGACCAGGTAGTCGCCCGATCCGACCGCCGCGTAGGCACCGGACAGCACCTCGTCACCCACCGCTCGGGCCACCGCATCGGCCTCGCCGGTGAGGATCGATTCATCCAGCGACAGGGCTCGAGCGCCCACGAGGCGCCCGTCGGCCACCACCTGGTCGCCCGGTTCGATGTGCAGCACATCGCCAACCACCACCCGGTCGACCGGGAGGTCCACCAGCTCACCGTCGCGCCACACGTGGGCGTGCGGGGCGGCCAGCAACGAGAGCCGGTCCAGCACCCGCTTGGCCCGCACCTCCTGGATGATGCCGATCAGGGTGTTGGCGACGATCACCCCGCCGAACAGGCCGTCGCGAGGGTCGCCGAACACCAGCGTGATCGCCAGGAGCGTGCCCAGGATCAGGTTGAACACCGTGAAGGTGTTCCACCAGATGATGTCCGCATAGCTGCGGCTGCCGCGCCGACGCGGGGGACGCGGAGCGTC
>DAOKZF010000060.1:2476-6111 GCA_035325785.1 Miltoncostaeaceae bacterium | reverse complement strand
CTGCGCGGTGAGACCGAGCGCGCTCATGCGACCCGGCACACCGCTCGCGGCCGCCGCATCATCCTGCCCCGCCGCTTCCGAGCGCGCGCCGGCGGCGCGGATGGGTGGTATGCCGATTCATTCGGGGGCGGACATTAGCCCGCGGTCCGCCCCCCGACAATCGGATCAGTCGTCGCCGAAGCGGGCCTTCGCGCCCAGCGCTCCGAGGGTGAACAGGGCGAACACAATCCCGAAGATGAACGGTAGGTACCCGGCGTGGTGCCGTTCGTCATAGCCGACCCACAACAGCAGCGCGCTCAGCACCACCAGGACGGCGAGAATCCAGCCGGGAAGGGCCCTCATGTTCAACTCCGCGGTCGTCAACCTCGCGCGTCCGGCGACGCGCCTCGGCGTGGATCCTACCGTTCCGCCTCACCCCGGCGTGCCCACACCCATTCCTGTGGCGGATGAGCGCAGTGCTGGTACCCTTGACCGATGGCCTCAGAGAACATCAAGCTGCGCGTGGAGCGGCGGGGCGAAGTGACCATCGTGTGGGTGTCCGGCGTGTTGGACGCCCTGGCGCTCTCGGAGGTTTCGGGAGTCCTGAGTGACGCCCAGGAGACATCGGGGCAGGTGTTCGTCGACCTGGCCGAGGTGACGTTCATGGACAGCCGCGGCCTGGGATCCCTGCTGGCCGCCAACGCTCGTGCCCTCGACGGTGCCGCGGCGATGCACATCCACCGGCCCTCCCCCGCCGTCGCCCGCCTGCTGAACGTGTCGGGAGTGCGCGACGTGCTGGTCGAGGTCGACGCGCTGCCCTGAACCACCCGCGGCGGGCGCCCGTCGCCCCGATTGCGTGGACGCCGATCCGTCACGGCGCCCGTCCCCCTCGATCGACCCGCGGGGCGCACCGTCGCCGTCATTGACGGCGGCCGCATGAGGTCAATTCATGTCACCCAAACGTATTAGTGGGGGTGATAGGTAACACCGTATGGGTGGTAACGTTGCGTCATGGCGCTCGACATCGACCCAATCGCCGCGGCACGTGAGCACTGGGTCAACCACGAGTGGGATTCCCCCGACGCGATGGCCGCCGCCACGAGCCTGGTGCGCGCCCATCAGCTGGTCACCGCCCGCGCCAGCGCCGCGCTCGCGCCCTTCGGGCTGACGGTCGCCCGCTTCGAGGCGCTGGCGCTGCTGCACTTCTCACGCCGAGGGGCGCTGCCCATGGGCAAGCTCGGGGAACGCCTGCAGGTGCATCCGGCCAGCGTGACGAACGCGATCACCCGCCTGGAACGCGACGGTTACGTTGAACGTCACCGCCCGCCGGAAAACCGACGCATGGTCTTCGCGCACATCACCTCCGCCGGACGCGAGCTGGTCGAACGGGCGGCGCGCGCCATGGGGGCGATCGACTTCGGCCTGACCGGCCTGACCCACGACGAGCGGGCCGCCCTGATCGCCGCCCTGAACCCGGTGCGCCGGGCCTGCGGCGACCGCGTCGACGGAGACACCTGAACGACCTGAACGCGCGCCGTCCTCTTCGGCACGCACAACGCGGGTCAGTCGCCGAACACGCGGCTGCGACGCGGCACCAGATACACGGTCTGACCGGCGCTCAACGCCAGCCGCTCCGCCGTCTCGCGGGTGGTCTGCGCGGTCAGTTCCTCGCCGGCATCGGTGCGCAGCTCAACCCGCACCTCGAAGCCGAGATGCAACACCCGCTCCACCCGCGCGCGCGCGACCGCCTCGGAGGAGTCCTCGGTGGCCAACTCGATGTCGTGGGGGCGCACCAGGGTTCCACCCAAACGGGCGATCGGTCCGACGAACGTCATCACGAACTCGTTCACCGGCTCCTCGTACAGCTCGCGGGGTGAACCCACCTGCTGAATGCGCCCACGGTCCATCACCGCGATCGTGTCGGAGACCTCCATCGCCTCCTCCTGATCGTGGGTGACCAGCACCGTGGTCTGATGCACCTCCTCGTGCAGGCGGCGCAACCAGCTGCGCAGGTCCTTGCGCACCCGGGCATCCAGCGCCCCGAACGGTTCGTCCAGCAGCAGCACCTTCGGCTCGACCGCCAACGCGCGGGCGAGGGCCATCCGCTGGCGCTGACCGCCCGACAGCTGGCTGGGGAAACGCTCGGCCATGCCATCCAACTGCACCAGGTGGATCAGCTCGTCGACCTTCTCGCGGATCTCGGCCTTCGGCCGCTTGCGAATCGACAGACCGAAGCCGATGTTGTCGCGCACCGTCAGATGCTTGAAGGCCGCGTAGTGCTGAAACACGAAACCCACGCCGCGCTTCTGAGGAGGGAAGGCGGTGGTGTCCTCACCCGAAATCTCCACCCGACCGCTATCGGGGTGCTCCAGACCGGCGATCACCCGCAGCAGGGTCGACTTGCCGGACCCGGAGGGCCCCAACAGCGAGGTGAGGGACCCCCCGGGCACCGTGATGCTCACATCCTCGAGCGCCACGAAATCGCCGAAGCGCTTGTTGACGTTAGTGACCGTGATTGCCATCGCCACCACCCCTCCGGTTGAGCAGGTTCATCACCGCCACCACCAGCAACGCCAGCACCGCCAACACCATCGACGCACCGTAGGCCGCCACCGGGTCGAACGCCTGGAAACGTTCCTCCACATGCAGGGTGAGGGTCTCGGTGCGCCCGGCGATCCCGCCCGACACGATCCGCACCGCCCCGTACTCGCCCAGGGCCCGCGCCGTGGTGAGCACGACCCCGTAGATGATGCCCCAGCGGATCGCCGGCAGCGTGATCCGCCAAAAGGTGGTCCACGGCCCGGCCCCCAGGGTGGCGGCGGCCTCCTCCTGATCGGAGCCCACCTCGCGCAGCACCGGCACCACCTCGCGCACCACGAACGGCAGCGACACGAAGATGGTGGCCAGCACCATGCCCGGCACGGCGAAGATCACCTGGATACCGGCGTCGTCCAACGCGCCGCCGAACCAGCCGTGGCGCCACACCAACACCAGGGCCAACCCGACCACCACCGGCGACAGCGCCAGCGGCAGGTCGATCAGGGCGCTCAACAGGGGCTTGCCGGGCATCCGTCGGCGCACGAGCACCAGGGCCGCCAGCACACCGAACACCGCGTTGAGCGGCACGGCGATCAGGGCGATCAGCACCGTGAGGTAGAGCGCGTGCAGGGCCGTCGGGCTGGTGACCGCCGCCCACGCATCCCCCACCCCGGACGAGAAGGTGTTGATCAACACCAGCACCAGCGGCCCGAGCAGCAGCGCGGCCACGTAGACGAGCGCCGTGATGCGCAGCCCCCAGCTGACGGCGACCACCGTGCGATCGACCGGCCTGGGCGCCGGCGGCGCAACGGACGCCGGAGCGGGCGACGCGCCGCTCGGGGGGGACGGGGACTCAGCGCCCATGGCGCCCCACCCAACGTTCCACCGCCGAGAGGAGCAGCAGCGCCCCCAGCGACAGGCTGAGCAACAGCAACGACACCGCGGCCGCGCCGGTGCGGTTGTCGATTTCGACCTGGCTGTAGATGTAGAAGGAGGCGACCTGATCGTGGAAGGGGATGTTCCCGGCGATCAGCACCAGCGAACCGAACTCACCCAGCGCCCGCGAGAACGCCAGGCCGCTGCCGCCGATGATCGCCGGCACCAGGTTGGGGAAGATG
>DAOKZF010000060.1:619-2466 GCA_035325785.1 Miltoncostaeaceae bacterium | reverse complement strand
GTGGGTGTTGATCGTGCGGAAATGGTACTCGTAGGGGAAGATGATGCGCCGGAAGATCGTGAGCGGTCCGGCGCCGAGAGAGGAGGCCGCCTCCTGCATGCCGCGGTCCAGTTCGATCAACACCGGCTGCACGGAGCGCACCACGAACGGCAGGGTGACCAGCAGCAGCGCCAACACGATGCCGGTGCGCGTGAAGGCGATGTTGATCCCCAACGGACCGTCCGGTCCGTAGAGCGCGAGCAGGGTGAGGCCGGCCACGATCGTCGGCAGGGCGAAGGGCAGATCGATGAGCGCGTTCACCAGGCCGCGCCCGCGAAAACGATCGCGCACCAGCACCCAGGCGATGATGGTGCCCATCACCGCGTTGATCAGCATCACGATCAGCGCCAGGCCGAGGGTGAGCGTGACCGCCGCCCGGGCCTGCTCGTCGCTGATCGCCGCCCAGAACTGCGACCAGCCGCCATCGAAGGCGCCCGCCGCCAGGGCCGCCAGCGGGATCAGCACGATCAGGCTCATGTAGATCACCGCGACCCCGACCCCGAGCGGCAGGCCGACGGCGCGCATGCGGACCGCGGAACGCTCAGTCATGGGCACTCGGGGTGCGTCCGGCGTAGATCTGGCTCATGTAGCCGGACGAGGCGAAGAACCGCCGTTGAAAATCGCGCCATCCACCGAGGACCTCCTCGACGGTGAACAGATGCTCGGGGCGGGGGAACCGGGCCGCGTGGCGCGCGAGCACCTCCGGGAGCACCGGGCGAAAACCGGTCTGCGCGAAGATCTCCTGGGCGGGGGGGCTCTCGGCGTAGCGCACGAAGGCCCGCGCCGCGGCCGGGTCGTGCGCCTCCCGACCGACGGCGATCGGGTTCTCGATCAACACCGTTTCGGCGGGGATCAGATAGTCGATCTCCTCGCCCTTGCGCCGTGCGATGAGGGCATCGCTCTCGTAGGCGATCAGCACGTCGCCCTTCCCGGCGAGGAAGATCTGCAGCGCCTCGCGCGCCCCCTTCGGCTGCACCGGCACATGGTGAAACAGATCGCTCAGATAGGCGAGCGCCTCGTCCTCGCTGCGCCCGCGCACCAGCTGGGCACCGTAGGCGGCGGCGATGTTCCACTGGGCGCCACCGGAGGTGAGCGGGTTGGGCGTGATCACCTCCAGGTCATCGCGCACCAGGTCGTCCCACCCGCGGATGTGCTTCGGATTGCCGGACCGAGTGATCAACACCACCACCGAGTTGCTCACCATGCCGCCGGTCGGTCCGGAACGCCAGTCGGCGCTCACCAGACCATCGTTGATCAGCCGATCGATGTCGGGCGCCAGCGCGAGCGCGAGCACGTCGGCGTCCAACCCGGCCGACACGGCGCGGCTCTGATCGCCGGAGGGACCGTACGACTCGCTGAAGGTGACGCCCCGACCGGCCGGGGTCCTCTGGAAGGCCGGGATGATCTGCTCGTAGGCCTCGCGGGGGGCGCTGTATCCGAGCAGGGTCACGTCGCTGCCGTTGCCGCAGCCGCCCAGCCCGATCGCCAGAACCGCCACGCAGACGGCCGCCGCCAAGCGCAACGCCCGGCCTGCGCGGGGGCGACGCGCCGCGCCGCGCCGCCCATCGCCGGTCGGATTCCCTTTGCCGTTGGCCGTCACTCGGTCGATCAGTTTCCCTTATGCCGCGGATAAGTCGGCGGATGATGGTGAGCGCCCTCGGCGATGTCAAGCACCCCACCTCCCGCCGTCGACACCACCGTCACCCGGATGCGCGCCGCATAGCGCGACAGCAGCCGGGCCAACGCCGGCCCGACCGCGAGCGCGATCACGATGTTCCCGATCGCGTGGGCGATCTCGAACGGCAGGC
>DAOKZF010000060.1:0-609 GCA_035325785.1 Miltoncostaeaceae bacterium | reverse complement strand
GGGGCGGGGACAGCGTGTTCCCCTCGCGGGGGGGCGCCGGGAACGGGGAGGCGGCGCCCGCCGGTGAGCACGAACGCCGCCCACGATACCTGCGGCCCGAACACCGCCAGCGACCAGAGGTTCATCGCCCAGCCGAACAGGAACCCCCAGACGCCGGCGATCGCCGCGAGCCCCCACCGGTTGCGGCAGGGCCGCGCCATCAGCCCCCCGGTGAGCCCGACGGCGCCCCACAGGGCCATCTGAGCGGGCGTCCAGGGCCCCTGACCGAGCAGGCTGTTCGAGATCAACGCGGCGATCGGGCCGACCGCCAGGCCGGCGCGCGGCCCGAGGGCCGCCCCGGCGACCAGGCAGATCACGGTGACCGGTTGAACGCTGGTGACCGGCGCAAAGAGCACCCGCCCGGCCGCGGCGACCGCCGCCAGGGTTGCCACCAGGGCCACCTCCTTCGGCCCGCCGCCACCCCGCTCGAGGGCCACCAGAGCCAGCGCCGCCAGCGCCAGCACGATCACGATCACGGTGGCGGCGGCGCTCATCGGGCGCCCATCAGCTCGCGCAGCGCCACCCGCCGGTCGGCGGCCTGCGCGGCGAAGTCGCGATCGTGGGTGGTGA
>DAOKZF010000059.1:6340-9053 GCA_035325785.1 Miltoncostaeaceae bacterium | reverse complement strand
CCGGAGCGCCTTCTCGGGCACAGGTGCGTTCCTGGGTGGAGCCGCTTGCGTTGCTTGGTGTAGGAACGCCGCCGGCTCACAGCGTGTGCAACCGGGGCGGTCTGCCGTATCAACCTGCGTGATGTGCCAACAACGGCGCAGCGCTTTGGGGGCGATCCCGAGGTGCACCGTGATCCGTTCGATCGCCGCCGAGGCACACGCAAATCGAGACTGGCCGACGGTCTCCTGCGGCGTCCACATCGAGGCGGACAGATAGTTCATGTGAGCGTGGCCGAGAGGGTTTGGTTGGCTGCGCTTGGCCGAAAGGCGCTCACGATCGTCGACGTCGTCGTCGGATGGCTTCGGCTCCGGCACCGGCGATGGTTCGGTAGGTACGACGGATGACGTCGGGTACTCGTTCATGTGGGTGGATGAGTGGGAGGAGGTCGGCCAGGCGCGGTGGTGGCTGTCGGATTTCGGAGCGCTCGGCGTGCACCTTGGACAGCGCGCCGGCGAACACTGCCAGGGTCTGGCGGATCGGCAGTCCTGCGGCGGGAGCGAGGATGCCGTCGAAGTCTGCGTCGCGGGCGCCGGCGGCCAGTTCTTGCGTGATCGTGTAGTCGTCTGTGAGCAGATTTTTCTGGTCGACTGCGAGATGTTTGCGGACCGTTGGGTTGGTGAGGTCGAGCACATCGAGATCGACCGATACTCGCCCGATGCGGCGTCGTAGCTCGAACGGATCGACGCCCGCGTCGGCAAAGTGGCGCAGGAGCTCGGCCCATGCCGCCTGCTCCTGGTTGGAGGCGTACCAGACGCCGGGACCGCCTTGGCGGTGGTACCGGCCCGGCCCCCGAGCAGGGTCTGCACAGAAGAGCAAGGGATGACGGGTCGGGCCTTGGTGCCACCAGTTGCCTGTGAGGCGCCGTCGCAGGGCGGTTGAGACCGCGTAGGCGTCGCTCACACGTAGGCGCCATCGACGAAGGCTTCGGCGGCTCCGCGCACCTCGTCGTAGCGGTCCTCGGCGAGGAGGTCGACCGGCCGCTGGCCTTCGAGGAGTCGGTTCTTGGCGTGCAGCCATTGGCCGACGCCGCGGCCCGTGAGCGAGTCGGACAGCAGCAGAACGAGGTCGCGAAGCTGGGCGAGCCGGTCGTAGCGGTCCGGGCGGATGTCGCCCCTGCGCCAGCCGCGGACCGCGCGGTCCGAGACATGGGTGGCCGCGGCGATATCGACTTGGGTGACTCCGAAGGGTTTGAGGGCGTCGACGATCTCGCTGGCTTCGACCGCTCGGTCGAGGGTAGGAGTCATGACGTGCCTCCACGCTTCCTATCGTACTTCCGCTTTTGGTTCCTGAAATGCTATCGGTAGCCGCGCGAGCATGCAACGGCCCGGGCTCCTCCCGATGAGCGTTACCGCATCGTGCCGCCGCGTAAGACCAATCGGCGCTCTTCTCCCCACTCGCACCGGGGTGTCCAGTTGACCGCCGGGCGGTCAACTGGTGGGCGTGGCGAGGGATCTCCGGCGGGCCACTCGTACCTCCCCTTTGATCTGCGATTGATCGCGCGGTTCCGAGGGCGGTGGTTCGGGTTCGGGCAATGGGTAATTCGGCGCTCCACCCCGCCCGACTCGATCTCGGCGACGCCGGTCGTACGGCGTCCGCTCCGAGATCGGTGACTCGTTTGTCGATCGGCCCGTCGGAGTTCAGTCGATCTCGACGCTCGGGTGGAAGCGGCGCACGCGGTGCAGGGTGTTGCGGTCGGTGTGGTGCATCTCCTCGCCCGTCGCCGCCAGGCGCAGCAGCAGGTCCGAGACGTAGCTGAACGTGCCGTCGTCGTTGAAGGTGAAGCTGCTGGTGAAGTCGCGGATCTCGGCGCGCTCCATCAGATAACGGTTCTGCAGCACGCCATAGGACGGATCGCCCGGCGTCGCGTTGAAATGCAGGGTGCGATCCCCCGGGGCCGCGTCGCTGCCGGCGAGGATCGCGATGCCGCGGCCGAACACGCCGTTGCGCATCACCTGACCGTTGGCCTTGTCCCACAGCATGAACCCGATCTCGTCGTGGAACGGGTCCATCGCCTCCTCGCCGTGGCGCCAGGCGGTCATCGAGTAGTTGAGCCCCCACAGCACCTGCTGACCGTTCTCCTGAATCGGAATCGGTCGGAAGACGGCGCGCTCGAAGTAGGTGGTGTGGCCGGTCTCGTCATCCTGGTTGTGGTACGAGAGGTCAACACCGACATCTCCTTCCCACTCCCCGACCAGCGGCGTGAGCGGGCCGAGTTTCTGCGGCCCCTGCATCGTGGCGCGGTTGGAGGTGGACGCTGTGGTGGTCATCTGTCTGCTCCGTTTCTGTTCCTGGTCGCGGGTCTCCCGGGCGGGTCATGACATCGCGGGCGGATGCCCCGGAAGCGCGCCTCCGGTTCGTCGCGCGGGAGGCGGTCGTCATCGCTCGTCCTCGTGCAGTGTGCCTCACCGCCCACACCGCCCGTCCCCGATCGTGCCGCAACGTCGGTCCCGGCGGCGCAACGGCGTCTGGAGCAATGGGCCCGGATGCGCGGTGCGGGCCGCCTTCGGTCCGGCGACATCGTCCCCGGCGCGCGTGCTGGCGCAACCATCAGCGACTCCTTGTGCGGTGCGTGGCGTCAGCGGTAGAGTCGCCGCCCGATTCAACCCGACCGACAGAGGGTGCCCGGATGGAAAAGGTGCGACGTTTTCCCGGCAGGTCCGTTGTGGCGTTGGC
>DAOKZF010000059.1:1777-6268 GCA_035325785.1 Miltoncostaeaceae bacterium | reverse complement strand
AAGGGCTCCCCCGCCGCGCTCTACGACAGCACGCCGTTCGGCGTCGAGGTTCCGACCGGCGCGGTGAGGGTCACCGGGCTGGCCCAGGCCGACAAGGCGACCATCTGGCTGTTCAACTCGGCGGCCGATGCCTCCGCCTCGCGCAGCCTGATCACCCTCGCCGCCGAGGACACCCCACGCGGACGCCTTGTGGACCGCGCGGTGGTCGACTTCAACAACGTTCCCTCCGAGCAGGAGGCCACGACGATCACGGGGTGCCTCACGACCCCCTGATCTCGCGGGCGACGCCATTCCGGGGATGGGCCGTGAACCACCCGCCCCCGGATTGGCTCCGTCGGTCGCCTACTGGCACGCCTCACAGTCCTCGGCCCCCAACGCGCACGCCGCCGATGGGGGCGTCATCGGCGGCGTGTCGGTCCCCGGGGCGCTCACCGTCGCCTTGCTGATCGCCGACGCGCCCATCGAACGCAGGTAGTAGGTCGTCTTCAGGCCCGCCCGCCACGCGTGGCGATACATATGGCTGATCGTGCGCAAATCCGGTTCACCGAGGAACAGGTTCACCGACTGGCTCTGGTCGATCCACTTCTGCCGCCGGGCGGCGGCGTCGATCAGAAACTCCGGCGCGATCTGGAAGGCCGTGCGATACCGCTCGCGGATCGCCTCGGGGATCCCTCCGATCTCGTCCAGGTCGCCGTCGAAGTACTTCAACCGCTCGGCCAGCTCCCGTCCCCACAGCCCCTCGGCCTTCAGGTCGCGCGCCAGGAACGGGTTCAACACCACGAAGTCGCCCGACAGGTTCGACTTCACAAACAGGTTCTTGTACATCGGCTCGATGCAGGGCGAGGTGCCCATGATGTTCGCGATCGTCGCGGTCGGCGCGATCGCCAGCACATTTGAGTTGCGCATCCCCTGCCGGGCGATCCGCTCGCGCAACGGCGCCCAGTCCAGCCGCCCGCCGCGGGTCACGGCGACCGGCTCGCCCCGTTCGGCCTCCAGCAGCTCCAGGGAATCCTGGGGCAGGATCCCCCGATCCCACTTCGACCCGGCGTAACTGGCGTAACGCCCGCGCTCGGCGGCCAAATCGCTCGACGCCTCGTACGCGTAGAAGGCGACCGCCTCCATCAGCTCGTCGCTGAACTCGACCGCCTCGGGTGACGCGAAGGGCAGCCCCCTGCGATACAGCGCGTACTGCAGCCCCATCACCCCCAGCCCGATCGGCCGATGGCGCTCGTTCGCCCGTCGAGCGGCCTCGGTGGGGTAAAAGTTGATGTCGATCACGTTGTCGAGGGCGCGCACCGCGATGCGCACCGTCTCGCGCAGCGCCTGGTGATCGATCTCGCCGTCGGGGGTGAGGTGGCGGTCGACCACCACCGATCCGAGGTTGCAGACCGCGGTCTCCTCCGCCGACGTGTTGAGCACGATCTCGGTGCACAGGTTGCTCGAGTGCACCACGCCGGCGTGATCCTGCGGGCTGCGCACGTTGCACGGGTCCTTGAAGGTCATCCATGGATGCCCGGTTTCAAAGAGCATCTGCAGCATCCGCTTCCACAGATCGAGCGCCGCGATCTGCTCGCCGAAGATCTCGCCCGCCTGCGCCCTGCGCTCGCATTCGACGTACGCCTCGCCGAAGGCCCGTCCGTACAGGTCGTGCAGTTCGGGCACCTCGTTGGAGCGAAACAGCGTCCAGTGATCGCGCGCCTCGACCCGCTGCATGAACAGGTCGGGAATCCATACGGCGGTGTTCATGTCGTGGGTGCGCCGGCGCTCGTCGCCGGTGTTGCGCTTCAACTCCAGGAAGTCGCGGATGTCGTTGTGCCACACCTCCAGGTAGGCGCAGCCCGACCCGGCGCGTTTGCCGCCCTGGTTCACCGCCACCAGTTGGTCGTTGTGCAGTTTCAGGAACGGCACCAGGCCCTGGCTCTCGCCGTTGGTGCCGGCGATGAACGAACCGGTGCCGCGCACCCGTGTCCACGAGCCGCCCAGTCCCCCCGCCCACTTCGAGCACATGGCGTTCTCGGCGATCCCGCGTTGCATGATCGACTCCAGCGAGTCGTCGACCACGTACACGTAACAGGACGACAGCTGCGAATGGCGGGTGCCGGCGTTGAAGAGAGTCGGGGTCGACGAGCAGAAACGCCGATCCTTGTAGAGCGCGTACAGCGCCGTGACCCGCTCCTCGCGCCGTTCGGTTTCCGCCAGACAGACACCCATCGCCACCCGCATCCAGAACAGCTGCGGCGCCTCGATGCGCACCGGTGCCCCGGTGCGCTTGTCCACCGTCAGGTAGCGGTCGTACAGGGTCTGGATACCGAGGAAATCGAAGTCCAGGTCGGCGGTGTGGTCCAGCGTGCCCGCCAGGCGATTCAGATCGAATTCGCGCAGGCGCGGGTCGAGGATGCCCGCGTCGATTCCGTGCTCGAGTGCCGGACCCAGCGCCCGCCGGTGCGCCTCGCCCAGGGCGCCGATGCCGTCGCGCAGGATCCGCCAGTCGAGGGTCTCCTCGTAGATGTGGGTCAACAGGATGCGGGCGGCGAACGGGGAGAACTCGCTGTCGCGCTCCACCAGCGCCCGCGCGTTCAGGACCACCAGGTGCGTCACCTCGCTCCAGGTCATCCCGTCGGTCAGACCACGGCGCAGCTCGGCCTCCAGTTCACCCTCGTCCAGGGGCAGATCGAGACCGATGCGCGCGAAGCGGACGCGTTCGCGCAGGTCCTCGCCATCCCAGACGATCGCGCGGCCATCGGCGTCGCGCACGTTCACCGGCTCCGGCACGGGCGCCGGTTCCATGGCTGCCCGCCGTTCGCGCGCACGCTCGGAGCGGTAGATGATGTAGCGCTCGGCCACCCGCATCCGTCCGGCGAAGACCAGTTCCTCCTGGACCATGTCCTGCACGGTTTCGATCGGAATGTAGGCCGCGGTCAGCGCCAGGGCCCGTTCGGTCACCCGGCGGGCGATCACCTCGGCCGGGGCCGGATCGGCCGGGAGGGAGAGGAAGGCCTTGCGCACGGCGGTGGCGATCTTTTCGCTCTTCCAGGCCACCACCTGTCCGTTGCGCCGAATCAGGCGCAGGCGCGCGGTGTCGGGAGCATCGGGCGATCCGGCGTCCATCAGTTGGACCGCCCGTTCCAGGTCGAGCTCGCGCGCGATCCGGGGGAGTTCCGTCGTCGGTGCGCCGAAAGCGTCGTGCCCGCTCACAGCTCGTCGTCCGCGACGAGCGCCAGGGCGGATGCGCGCTGATACTCGGTCACCCGTCCCTCGAAGAAGTTCTGCTCCTTGCGGATGTCCATCAGCTCGGCCAGCCAGGGCAACGGGTTCTCCGTGTGCCGGTTGAGCGGCTCCAGACCGCAGTCGATCAGCCGCCGATCGCCGATGTGGTCGATGTAGGCCTGGAACTCCTCGCGCGACAGGCCGACGCCGCCGACCGGCAGGCAGTCCTCGATGAAGTCCTTCTCGAGGGAGATCGCCTCGCGCATCAGCTCGCGCAGCTCCTGGCGCAGCTCGTCGGTCCACACGTGCGGGTTCTCGGACATCAGCTCCAGCAGCAGCCGGCGGAACAACTCGATGTGGTTCGACTCGTCGCGCAGCGTGTAGCGGAACATCGTGCCGATGCCCGGAAACTTCCCCTGGCGATAGAGCGACAGGATCATCCCGAACAGCCCGTAGAACTGAGTGCCCTCCATGCACTGGCCGTAGACGAAGATGTTGCGCGCCAGCAGGCGCACGCTCTGCGGGTCGGTCATGTCCATGTCTCGGCGCAGCTCGCGTGAGACGTCGGCCACGAACCGGTTCTTCGCCACGATCGACGGGATGTCGTTCAGCAGCGCCTCGCACTCGTGCGGGTCGATGCCGAGCGAGGAGATCATGTACAGCAGCGAGTCGGCGTGGATGTTCTCCTCGTGGGCGTGGCGGCCGAGCACCAGCTTCAGTTCGGAGGCGGTCACCAGCTCGCGCACCACGTGGATGATGTTGTCGCCCACGATCCCCTCGGCGGCCGAGAAGTAGCCGACCCCCATGCGGATGATCCACCGGTCGACGTCGCTCAGCAGGCCATCCGAGCGCCACTGCTCCACGTCGCGCTGCATCGGCACGTCCTCCGGCTCCCAGTGGTTCGCCTTCATCGTGCGGTACAGGTCGTAGGCCCAGCGGTAGCGCAGGGGCAACAGGTTGAACGACAGCGTCTCGCGGCCGCCGACCACCCGTTTGGCGGCCAGCGCCGCCTCGGCCTTGGCCGCATCAAGCACGAACGTGCGTGGGCCAACGGTGAAACTGCTCTGCATCATCCCTCCGACGGTGCGCAGGCAGGTCGCCCGCGCCGCCGGTCGGCGACGCGCGGGCTGCCCTTACCTCGAGGACATTCCGATACGCGTGAGCCAGGCGACCGGGCTCGCCCCCGAGGGGGACCACCGTTGCGGGACAGCGCCGGAATCTCACCGGACTTCGCTGGTTATCACGCGGTCCGGCGAACCGGACGTGCGGAATCTAACCACGCCG
>DAOKZF010000059.1:0-1767 GCA_035325785.1 Miltoncostaeaceae bacterium | reverse complement strand
GCGCGCGGAGGTTCGGACACCAAATGTGGGGTGAGCGCCGGATGCTGGGCGCGCATCGCGCATGCGGATCGGCGATGGATGCGGCGCGCGCGGTCGTCACCGCTACCCTCCGAAGAGTAAGATCAACGCTCATTGGATAAATGCGCGCTGCGGAGGGGAACCCGGTGGGAATCCGGGGCGGTCTCGCCGCTGTGACCGGGAACGAACGCCGAAATGCCACCGGGCTCTCCGGGAAGGTCGGCCGTAGGCCGCCCGGGAGCCAGAACACCCGGTGGTGCGCCAGGAAAGGAGCGACATGGGCGATGCACCCATGGATCCCCGCCGCGCGGTCACCGCGACCGTGCTCGGTTTCCCCCGTATCGGGCGTGACCGCGAGCTGAAGTTCGCGCTCGAGGCGCACTGGCGGGGCGACCTCGACCGCGCCGGTCTCGAACGGGCGGCGCAGGAGGCGCGCAATCATATGCTCGGGCCGGCGGCCACGCTGCTCGACAGCCTGCCGAGCGGCGACCAGGCGCTCTACGACCAGATGCTCGACATGCTGCTGGCGCTCGGCCTCATTCCGTCGCGCTTCGCCGACATCGATCCCGCCGACCCGGCGCTCGAATTCATCCTCGCCCGCGGCGACGAGCGCCACGCCCCGCTCGAGATGACCAAGTGGTTCGACACCAACTACCACCACCTGGTGCCGGAGCTGGACGACACGATCACCCCGCGCCCCAACCCTGCTCGCCAGCTCGCCCGTCTCGCCGAGGCCCGCGCTCTCGGCCGCCCGGCGCGCCCGGTGCTCATCGGCCCCTACACCTTCCTCAAGCTCTCCCGCGCGGTTGCAACGGTCGATCCGCTGACCCACTGTGACGCCCTCGTCCCCGCCTATCGGGAGCTGATCGAGCGTCTGGCACAGGCGGGGGCCGCCGGGATCCAGATCGACGAACCGGGCCCGGCGCCGCAGCCGACCGGCGATGAAACCGCCCACGCCCCGCGGGCCCTCTCCGCTCTGGCGGCAGGCAGCCGGACGCCCCTCATGGTGGCCACATACTTCGCCGGCGTGGAGCGCGAGCTGCCCTGGCTGGCCGAGCTGCGGATCGCGCGCCTGCACCTCGACCTGGTGCGCGCCCCCGAGCAGCTGCCCGCGGCCATTGCCGCCGTGAAAAGCGGTGCCTGCCAGGGGCTCTCGCTCGGATTGGTCGACGGGCGCAACATCTGGCGCACCGGGCTCGATACCGCCCACCAACTGGCGGCCACCGCGGTGGCGAGCCTCGGAGCGGGCAACGTGACCATCGCCACCTCCTGCTCGCTGCTCCACAGCCCCTACAGCGCCGCCCGCGAGACCGAACTCGACCCTGAACTGCGGGAATGGTTGGCCTTCGCCGACGAGAAGCTCGCCGAGGTGCGTCTGCTGGCCGACAGCCTGAACGACCCCACCCGCGTCGCCCGGTCCTTCGAGGACGCTCGCGCCGCGCGCACCGCCCGACGCATCTCCTCGCTGGTGCACAACCGCGTCGTCGCCGAGCGTACCCGCGCCGCACTGCACGCATCACCGCCCGAGCGCGCCCCGTTCGCCGAACGCTACGCGGCCCAGATGGCGGCCCTGCGCTTGCCCGATCTGCCGACCACCACCATCGGCTCCTTCCCCCAAACCGATGATCTGCGCGATGCGCGCCGCCGCCACCGGGCCGGCGAACTCGACGACGGCGCCTACCGCGAACTGATCGCCGCCACCATCCGCGACGACATCGCTCGCCAGGAGGCGCTGGGCCTGGACGTGCT
>DAOKZF010000058.1:0-9085 GCA_035325785.1 Miltoncostaeaceae bacterium | reverse complement strand
GAGCGGGGAGAGGCTCGCCGCCCATGGGGGGGCGTGGGGCGACCGGGTGAGGGGGGGGGGGGTCGTCCCGCCCCCCCCCTCGAGGCGCTTTCACCGCCTCAGCGCCCGACCACCCGCCTCATCGGCGGCACGCGCACCGCGCGCGCCCTGCCCACCATCGCCGGCGCCGTCGCGGTCCTCACCAGCACCAGCCGCAGCCGGGCGGTTCTGACCCGCACGCCACCGAGTTTCCCCCGGGTCACCACCAAGCGCGTGGCGATTCGCCCGGTGGGGGTGACGCGCGCCGCGCCCACCGGCACCCACCGCGCGCCCCGGCGCACCTGAATCCGCACCGCCCGTCCGGCCACCTCCCGCCAGAGGGTCGCCCTCAGCGAGACGCGCAGTCTCGTGCCGGCGGCCGCCGTCACCCGAACGGTCGGCGCGGGGACGACCCGCGACGGCGCGCGCCGGTCGGCCGGCGCGCCGACCGGAGTCCGCACGGTGTACCTCACCGAGCGGGACGATCGGTTCCCCAGGGGATCGACCGCGTTCACGGTGAAAGTGTGCTCACCCGCACTGGACGTGTCGACCCGCGCCGGACCGTCGCAGGCGGCGACGCCCGAGCCCGGATCGGTGCACGTAAACGCGCTGTCGACCACCGCGCCCAGTGCGAACACCTCACCATCCGCCGGGCGGCCGATCTCGATCACGGGGCCCACCAGATCCGGCACAACCGCGTCGTTCAGACCGGCCACGCCGACGGGCGTGCGCATCACCACGTAATGCCCCTCGGGGGCGAACCCGTCCCCCAGACGGCCGTCGGCGGTGCTCCCCCAGCAGACGACCGCGCCGCCCGCGCGCACCGCGCAGGCGTGCTCGTCGCCCACGCTCACCGTCTGGGCGTCCGCCACCCCGGGCACCGGCACCGGCGTCGACGAACCGATCGTTCCGGCGCCGAGCTGGCCGCGGGCGTTGTCCCCCAGCAGGCGACCGTGCCGCCGCTGCGCACCGCGCACGTCGAGCGGCGCCCAACGCCCAACGACACCGCATCCGTGGTGACCCCGGAGGCGATCGGGAAGGCGGCGGGCACCGTCGTGCCATCACCCAGCTGACCGGAGCCGTTGTCGCCCCAGCAGTAAACCGCACCGCCGACGATGCGCGCGCAGCTGTGAGTGCCACCGGCGCCCACCTCCAGGACGCTGGCGAGGCTCCCCGCCGCGACGGGTGTATGACGGTCGCTCAAGGTGTTGTCGCCCAGTCGCCCATCCTCGTTGTGGCCCCAACAGCGCACGCCGGTGCTCACATCGACGGCGCACGCATGCTCGGCGCCGACGCTGAGCGTCTCGATGTCGGCACCGTACGACACCGCGCTCATGCCCAACACCGTCACCGGGACGGAGGAGGAAGTGGTCGTGTTGTTGCCGAGTTGCCCGTGGACGTTGTAGCCCCAACAGACCACCGACCCGTCGGTGAGGGTCGCGCACGTGCTGGCCTCACCGGCGCTCACCGCCACGGCACCCGAAACGCCCGCCACCCGGACGGGGACCGACGAGGAGTTGTGCGAGTTGTCCCCCAACTCGCCGAAGAAGTTCTCCCCCCAGCACCACACCTGACCATCCGCCCCGCGCACCGCGCACGAATGGCGCAGGCCGGCGCTCACCGCCACCGCGTCGCTCACCCCCGGCACCGCCACCGGCACCGGAGAGGTCACCCAGGAGCCATCGCCCAGCTGGCCGTATCGGTTGTCACCCCAGCAGAGCACCTGACCGGAGGGCTTCAACGCGCACGAGTGGCCGCCGCCGGCGCTCACCACCTCGACCCCCGCGAGGCCGGACACCGCCACGGCCGTCGAGGAGCGACGCTCGGGCGAACCGTCGCCCAGTTGGCCGGTGCCGTTGTCGCCCCAGCAGACAACCCGTCCCGACCGGCGCACCGCACAGGCATGGCTCTCCCTGTTGCCCGAAAACCGCCCGCCCGCGCTGACGGCCGCGGCATCGTCCAGCCCCGCCACCGCCACCGCGGCGCGGGAGGATCGGGTCGATCCATCCCCCAGCTGGCCGAAGTCGTTGTTGCCCCAGCACAACACCGTGCCCCCACGGCGCAGCGCGCACGAGTATTCGATCCCGGCACCGACCGCGACCGCATCCTCAACCCCGGGCACGGTCACGGGCGTGGTCGAGTCGTCCGTCCCACCGCCGGCCCCGATCTGCCCCCGGTCGCCGTCGCCCCAACAGATCACCGCCCCGGTGCGGCGCACCGCACAGGTGTGCTGGTCGCCGGCGCTCACTGCCACCGCGTCGCTCACCCCGCTCACGACCACCGGCGCGTGCTCCTCATCCTGCGTGCTCCCGCCCAACTGCCCCTGCGCGTTGTCGCCCCAACAGAGCACCGCGCCGCTTATGCGCACCGCGCAGGAATGATCGTGGCCCGCGTCCACCGCCACCGCATCGTTGATGTTCGTCGCCACCGGCACGTTCGAGTCGTCGGTCGTGCCGTCGCCCACCTGACCAACTTCGTTGCGCCCCCAGCACCGCACCGCGCCGCTCGCCCCTCGGGCGCAGGTGTGATCGCCCCCGGCGCTCACCTCGAGGGCGTCGGAGATTCCCGCCACCACCACGGGGCTCCGCGAGGGCTCGTGTGAGGTGTTGCCCAGTTGCCCCTACGAGTTGGCCCCCCAACAGGCCACTGTGCCACCCGCGCGCACCGCGCAGGAGTGACCGCCCCCGGCGCTCACCACCTCGGCGCCGGCCTGCGCGGCCGTCACCATGAGGCACGCGATCAGCGCCCCCAGCAAACCCCACATACGCGTCACGATCCACCATCCTCCGACAGGCACAACCCGGGTCCGCGGCCGAATGGACGAGCCACGGCGAGTACCTCATCGGACGACGAGCCCCACGACTCAAGTGCCGGCGCCCCGCGCCAACGGCGGCGGGCGACCGATCAGGGATCCAGGCCGGCGCCCTCCTGGGCCGCGACGACCGCGGCGAAGCGTGCGTAGCTGGGCTTATGGGTACCGTCGGCGCGCAGCAGTCCGCCGGGCCAGTCGGCGTTGTCCTGCAGGTTGAACCAGACAATCGCCGGGATCCGCGGCGTGCGCAGCCGGGGCAACGAGTAGATCTGCTCCAGGTACTCAGCCTGTTCCTCCTCGGTCACCTCGGTGTCCCGATACGGGGTGGCGGTGGTCGTGTAACCGGCCTCGGTGATGTACAGCGGCAGTTTGGGAGAGAAGCCCTCCAGCTCCTTCAGCAGCTGCGGCACCGTGTTCCAGGTGGGAATCACGCTGGTGTCGGCGGTGGGCGGGCTGGCGGGATAGATGTGCTGCGAATAGGCGTCCAGCGGGATGTCGCGCTCGCGCAGGCCACGCAACCAGTCCAGCGCGCCGGTGCCGGTGTCGGAGGTTGAGCTGCGCGGGCCGGCGACCCCGGCGATCACGATCACGTCACGGTTGGCGGCCTTCATCCGCGGGTAGGCGGCCTTCGCCATCGCCGCGTAGTGGTCCAAACCGACCCGCCGTCCCCCGGCGGCCTGCGGGCCGAGGAAACGCGACAGATTCGGCTCGTTCCAGATCTCGAACCGAAGCACCTCGGGCAGCGCCGACCCGCGAGCCCCCGCCGGAGTGAAGTCGCCCCGGTAGCGGGTCACCAGCGCCTGCATGAAGTCGGCGAAGTCCGCGGCGCGCGGGAAGGCCGGGTTCACCACCACCCCGGGGTCCTTCGGTGGGGCGTCGGTCGCCCACCCGGGGGTGTTGTACACCGAGACGATCGGGGTGACCTTGGCGGCGGCCAGCTCGCGCATGATCAGGTCGGCGCGGCTCCAGTCGTAGGCCGGATCGTCCGGATCGCGCGGGCGCGCGGGGGCGGTCGGGGCGATATCCGCCCAGAACAGGTCGACGCGCGTGGTGTTCACCTTCAGGTCGCGCAGCAGCGCGAACCGGTCGGGGAGCTCCTCCATCGGAATCACCGGCAGATGGTCGTCCTGGACCGCCGCGATCGGGGCGGCCGTGAAGGCCGTCTCCTGGTCGCCGCCGCCGCAGGCGGCACTCGCCAGCACGACCGCCGCCAGGGCGAGCGCGACCAGGGTGGCACCCACCGCCCGCATACCGGAAACCCTCATGTTCTCCCCACGGTTGTCACAGCCGGACGGGGGCCCCCGCCGAGCGGCGATCATGCCGATCGAGCCGGCGGGCGGCAACCCCGGATGTGCGCGGCCGGCCCGTGATGGGACCGGCCGCGCACGACAGATCAGATCCCGTTGCGGTAGGCGGCAACCAGCTCGCGTGCGACCTCGGGCCGGGTGAACTCGGGCGGCGGTGCGTCGCCGTTGCGCAGCATCTCGCGCACCTTGGTGCCCGACAGGAAGATCCGCTGCTCGGGTGCGGACGGCGAGGTCTTGGTGGTGGCCATGCCGCCGGTGACCGTGCACCAGAAGGCGTGCTCGAAGAACACCGGCTGGATGGCCAATTCCTCGCGCGTGATGCCGGTGAAGATCTTCTGTGCGTCGTAGGTGCCGTAGTAGTCGCCGACGCCCGCGTGGTCACGCCCGACGATGAAGTGCGTGCAGCCGTAGTTCTGACGCATCAGCGCGTGAAGAATGGCCTCGCGCGGGCCGGCGTAGCGCATGGCGGCCGGCAACACGCCCAGCACCACCCGATCGGCCGGGTAGTAGTGCTCCATCAGGATCTCGTAGCAGCGCATCCGAACCGTGGCCGGCACATCGTCGCTCTTGGTCGCCCCCACCAACGGCTGCAGGAACAGCCCGTCGACGGTCTCGAGGGCCACCTTGGTGATGTACTCGTGGGCCCGGTGGATCGGGTTGCGCGTCTGGAAGCCGACAACTCGCGACCACCCCCGCTCCGCGAAACGGGCGCGCGCGATGGCGGGGTCGAGCAGACGCTCACCGGCGCCGGGCTCCAACTCCATGCGGCGCGTCACCCGCACCGGACCGGCCAGGCAGGTGGTGCCGTGCTCGTACAGCGAGGCGACCCCCGGGTGAGCCGGATCGTCGGTGCCGTACACCAGGCGCGCCTCGCGCTGCGGGTCGGTGGTGTAGCGGTCGGTGACATCCATCACCCCGACGAAGTTCCCCTGCGCGTCGACCAGTTCCACCTGGTCGGCCGCGGCGACCTCGCTCAGCTTGTCATCCGGCACCGCCAGGGTGATCGGAATCGACCAGGCCAACCCGGAGGGCAGACGCATGTCGGTGAGCACCGACTCGTAGGTCGCCCGGTCCATGAACCCCTCCAGCGGCGACATCGCCCCGACGGCAATCAGATCCAGGTCGGCCCGCTGGCGGACCGAAAGGGTGATCCGCGGCAGACCGCCCTCATCGAGCGCATCGTCGCAACGATTGACGAGCCTGCCGCCGTGCGGGGCGATCGGACCGACGAAGGAATCGGATGTCATGGGCGTTCTCCAGGGGACTGGTTGGGGTGGACACTCACGCGACGCGGGGAGTCTGACCGAGTCAGCCCGCGGCCGCGGGCTGCGGCAGACGGCCGCGGGCAAAGTCGATGAACGCGCCGACCAGGCGGCGCGGGGTGCGCCCGGCGTGGCGCACGAGCGAGAAGTCGCGCGAGAGCGGCGGATCGCCGATCGGGATCGCCACCAGGCGCCCGTCGCGCACCTCGCGCTCAACCGCCAGACGCGAAATCACGGTGATGCCGAACCCATCGAGCACGGCGGCCTTCACGGACTGCTGCAGGCCGAGTTCCATGGCGATATTCAGGTCGCGCTCGCGCAGGCCGGCGGCCCGCAGCGCGGCCTCGAGGGTGGCGCGCACCCCCGAGCCCTCCTGCTGCATCAGCATCGGCGCGCCGGCCAATTGGGACAGGCTGAGTGCATCATGATCGGCCAGAGGGTGCTCCGGCGGGACGATCAACACCAGCTCATCGCGCAGAAAGGCCTCGAACTGGAGGCCGCGTTGGTTCCCCCCGGCCCCCACCACCCCGATCTCGAGCTCATCGTCCAACACCCGGTCGCAGACGCTCTGGGTGTCGGTCACCACCAGGCTCACCCGCACCTGGGGGTACGCGGCGTGGAAGGCGCCGAGGATGCGGGGAAGCAACAGTTCGGCCGGGCCGGCGGTGGAGCCGATCAGCAGGCGCCCGGCGATCGTCGTGCCCAGCTCGCCGACCGCCCGTTCCATCTCGGCCTCCAGGCCGATCATGCGTCGGGCGTAGGCGTACACGACCTCGCCGGCCTCGGTCAGGGCCACGCGGCGCCCGTGGCGGTCGAGCAGCCGTTGGCCCAAGCGTTCCTCCAGCGCTCGGATCTGGAAGGACACCGCCGGTTGGGAGATCTCGAGCTCTTCGGCCGCCTGCGAGAAGGAGCCCTTCTCGACGACCGTGCGCAGGGTCACAAGGTGGCGTAGATCCACCGAGGGAGTGTAGCGAGCCGGCCGCGGCTCGCGCGCCGACCGTTCAGCGGGTCGTCAGGTGGTGCTCACCGCGTTCGCACCAGAAGACCAAGCGACCCTCGCGGTCGTCCCGCCCGACGCAGTGGGCGTCGGTGCCGTGTTCCGGGCAGGGGCGGAACACATGCGCCAGCAGGCCGTCGGTCGGGATCGGGGTGATGGTGAACGACAGGTGGTCGTGTTCCGGGTACGTCAGGACGCTCATGGGGATGTCTCCGTGTCCGGCGTCGATGAGGTGTCTGAGAGTTCGTCGTCGCCGCGGGAGGACCTGCCGACGCGCAGGGTGTTCCAGAGGATGTCGGCCAGCTGCTCGGTGCGCCCGTCGGCGATGCAGCGGCGCAGCGCGCTCAGGCCGGTGTCCAGGCGCCCGGCGTCCAGCGGTGGCCGCGTGGCGCGCCGGATCTTGCCGTAACGGGTCGGGCGCACCTCCTCATCCACGTTGAAGAGTTCCTCGTGCAGTTTCTCCCCGGGGCGGATGCCGACCACCTTGATGGGAATGTCGCGCCCGGGCACCTTGCCCGACAGCTCGATCATCTGCTTGGCGAGGTCCATGATCTTCACCGGTTGGCCCATGTCGAGCACGAAGATGTCGCCGCCCTCCGCCAGACCGGTCGCGCCGATCACCAACTGGACCGCCTCCGGGATGGTCATGAAGTAGCGGGTCATCTCCGGATGGGTGACCGTCACCGGCCCGCCCCGCTCGATCTGCGCCCGGAAGATCGGCAGCACCGATCCGGAACTGCCGAGCACGTTGCCGAAACGCACCGCCGCAAAGCGGGTCCCCGAGCGGTGGGAGTGCGCCTCGACGATCCTCTCGGCCAGCGCCTTGGAGGCCCCCATGACCGTCTGCGGCTCAACCGCCTTGTCGGTCGAGATGAGGCAGAACCGCTCCACCCCGCAGCGCTCGGCAACCTCCGTCAACCCGGCGGTCGCCAGGGCGTTGTTGCTCACCGCCTGCACCGGATTGAGTTCCATCATCGGCACGTGTTTGTAGGCGGCCGCGTGGAAGACGATCTCGGGTTGGTGCTCGCGGAAGACCCGTTCCATCAGAACGGTGTCCTTGCAGTCGGCGATCACCGGCACCAGTTGGGGCGAACCGCTGCCAAGGCGGTTGCGCAGCTCGAGGTCGATCTCGAACAGGTTGTTCTCGGCGTGATCGACCATGACCAGTTGGCGCACCCCGACGGTCGCGGCCTGGCGGCACAGCTCCCGACCGATCGAGCCCCCCGCCCCGGTGACCAGCACGCAACGGCCGTTGAGGTAGCGCGCGACCCGCGCGAAGTCGGTCTCGACCGGGTCGCGCCCGAGGACGTCCTCGACCCGCACCTCGCGCAGCAGCCCGACGCGCACCTCGCCGCTCATCATCTCGTCGAGGCCCGGCAGGGTGCGGCAGGGCACCCCCGCCTCGCGGCAGGTCTCGGCGATCTCGTGGCGCACCGTGCCGGGCGCCGAGGGCATGGCGATGATCACCTCGTCGACCGGCAGCTCGCGCAGCAGCCGCGGCAGGTCGGCGCAGGTGCCACGAACCCGGGTGCCGAGCACGCGCAGGCCCCGTTTGCGCGGGTCGTCGTCGATCAGGCCGAGCGGCCGCAGGCCGAGGCTGTGGTTGCGGGTCATCTCCCGCAGCAGCACGTTCCCGGCCTCGCCGGCACCGCAGATCAGCACGGCGCGCGTGGCGGCGGACGCCCGGCCGCCGGAACGCTCGATCAGCGAACGCACCACGAAACGCGCGCCGCCGATCAGGATGATCGTGAGCAGCAGGTCCAGGGCGAGTACTCCGCGGGGGATGCCCACCGCGTCACCGGGTCGCCAGACCGAGAACAGCGCGGTGATGACCAGCGACGAACCGAACGCGGCCAGCACGATCGCCTGGAGGTCGCGCAGGCTCGTGAAGCGCCACCATTTGGTGTAGAAGCGCATCGCGATGAAGGTCGCCAGCTTGATCCCGACCACCAGGACGATGGTGGACGTGAAGGCGTGCTCGTAGCGACGGGGGATGGTGTCGCCGTCGAAACGCAGGTAGAACGCCAGCCAGTAGGCGACGCTCACCAGGACGGCGTCGATCGCGAGCTGACCGGCGCGGTGAGCGAGCGTCGGCAGCGCCCATCTGTTGGGAAGGCGAATCACGACCGGTTCACTTTAGCGCAGCCGTCGCGCGGCGCCGACCCGTGGGCTCCCGCGACGACCGTCAGATCAACGTGTCGCGCACCGACAGGATCAGATCGATCAGCAGTTCCGGGTCGCGCAGCGGGGGGCGTTCCCCGGTCGGGCGGCGGACCAGTTCGATGTCGCCCGGGTCGGTCAGACGCCGCAGCCGCCCGTCATCGATCAACGCGCGATCGACCGCGCCCAGACGCCCGGCGAACGGCGTGTAGGCCGGCACGCCCAGGGCGGCCGCCTCGCGGTTCATGGTGCCGCCGGCGCTCACGACGAAGTCGGCGGCGGCCACGAGGCTCGGCCCGTCCACCGGCCGCACCGGCACGATCGCCCGTGAGCCGACCAGCGCGGCGCGCTGTTCGCCGGTGCGCGGCAGGACCACGGTCTGCACGTGGGGGGCGGCGTCGAGCAGGCGGGCGAGGGTGGCGGTGAACAACTCGGTCGAGGCACCGCGGTGGTAGAGGGTCACCTCGGGGGGCGGACGCAGCACCGCGATCAGGCGCGCCGGGGCGCGGGCCAGTTCGGCGATCACCCC
>DAOKZF010000057.1:0-9224 GCA_035325785.1 Miltoncostaeaceae bacterium | reverse complement strand
GGTGGGCACTTCCACCTGGGAGAGGGCGGGGCTCGCAGTGAGAGCGAGGAGGGCGGCCGCGGCGACGCCGGTCAGGGCGCGTCGGGCACGTACGTGGGTGCTGCGCAGGTGCGCATCTGTCATGCGTTCGGCTCCTTCCCGCCACGGGCCGGTGCCCGGCGGCGGCGCTGCCCGGCGAATTCGGCCGGTGCGCGTTGGGGACGTGTGCGAACGCGCGGCACTCTACGGGCCACCGCGGACGGCGGTCAAGGCCGATCCCCGCCCGTCGCCGCGATCGAGAGCACGTTTTCCCTGCTCATCGACGATATTTTGGGCGCGAAACATATACTGCAATAAATCCAACCCGGCGCCCGTGAGTCTCATTTTGTGAGACTCACGCCATTATGCGGGACGATTCGACTCCTGCGCGGAGGGTGTCTCATCCGGGTCGAGAGGGGTGTCGCGCCGGCGTAAAAGGTCGGCCGCGCGGGCCCGCTCCGCCCGATCGAGGGCGGCGAAGTCCTCATCGGACAGGTTGCCCACCCGATGATCGACCTCGATCTCGCGCACGGCGACCAAGGACTGCTGCAACCGTTCCTCCAGCTCACGGGCGCGATCGGCGGCCCGCACACGCCGCTCCTGCTCCTGCGCACCGACCTGCCCCTCTCGCTCGGCGCTCAGCAGCGGCCAGGCGATCAACAGGGCCACCGGCAGCGCCGCGACCGCGAGCAGAACCAGAAACAGCGTCGCGCCGCTCACGTGGCGCCCGCCGAACCGCGCGGCACGCGCGCCGCAGCCGTTGCCGCACGCGGAAGGGCCCGCGTGGGCCAGGCGGCAATCAGCCCCCCGAAGGCGATGATGTAGCCGGCGATCCACAACCACAACACCAACGGGTTGACATACACCGACACCATGGCCTCTCCGGACCGCTCAACCCGCGTCAGCACCACGTACAGGTCGCGCCGCGGCGTGGAATTGAGCGCCACCTGAGAGCCCGCAGATTGGTCGACCCGGTAGCGGTGGATCCCCGGAACGAGCGTCGCCACCCGCTGCCCGTCCCGGCTCACCGCCAGGGTCACCTCGGTCGTTACCGCGTGGGGGGTCTCGATCTGGCGCGCGCCGAGGTTGGTGAAGCTGTACCCGGAGGCCTGAACGGTCTGGCCGCGGGGAATGACCACGTCGGCCTCGGTGGCGAAGCCGCGCGAGCCGGCAAAACCGATGAACATCAGCACCACGCCCAGGTGGACGATGTAGCCGCCGTAGCGACGCCGGTTGCGGCCGATCATCGACAGCACGGCGCCCGGCCAGGAGATGCCGCCGACCGCGTGGCGCACCACCGCTCCGCGGCGGAACTCGCTCAGGATGCAGGCCGCCACGAAGACGCACGCCACGACGGTGAGACCCGCCACCCAGTGCTCGAGCAGGTCGGTGAACAGCAGGAGCGGCACACCGATCACCACCGCCGCGATCAGGGGACCGAGAAAACGCCGACGCAGCTGAACCGCGGTGGTCTTGCGCCAGGGGATCAGCGGGCCGACGCCCATGAGCAGCAGCAGGGCGATGCCGATCGGCGCGGCCACCTGCTCATAGAACCCTTGGCCGACGACGATCCGTTCGCCCCGCACAGCCTCGGTCAACACGGGGAACATCGTCCCCCAGAAGACCGCGAAGGCCAGCGCGAGCAGCAGGAGGTTGTTGTAGAGGAAGACGGCCTCGCGCGAGAGGTAGCTCTCGAGTGAGTGCTGGGAGCGCAGGTCATCCAGGCGGCGGATGATCAGCACGAACGAGAAGGCGGCCACCAGGACGATGAAGCCGAGGAAGAACGGCCCGAGGGTGGACTCGCCGAAGGCGTGCACCGACTGGATCACGCCGGATCGGGTGAGAAACGTCCCGAACAGGCACAGGCAGAAGGTGAGCACCACCAACACCATGTTCCAGACCTTCAGCATGCCCCGCCGCTCCTGCACCATCACCGAGTGCAGGAAGGCGGTGGCCACCAGCCAGGGCATGAAGGCCGCGTTCTCCACCGGGTCCCAGGCCCAGTAGCCGCCCCAGCCGAGGGTCTCATACGCCCACTTCGCTCCGACCAGCATGCCGATGCCCAGGAAGAGCCAGGAGAAGATCGTCCAGCGGCGGACGCTCGTGATCCAGGTGGTGTCGAGTCGGCCGGTGACCAGCGCCGCCACCGCGAAGGCGAACGGGATCGTGAGCCCCACGTAGCCCAGGTAGAGCAGCGGAGGATGCACCTGCATGTAGTAGTTCTGCAGCTGGGGGTTCAGGCCGCGCCCCTCCTGGGGCACGGTGGCCAGCGTCTCGAAGGGGGAGGTGATGAACGAGAGCAGCACCAGGAAGAAGATCGCGACCACCATCAGGGTGGCGATCACGATCGGCATCAGCTCGCGGTTGCGGTTGCGGTTGAACCACAGCGCGGCGGCGCAGAACAGGCTGAAGATCCACATCCACAGCAGCAGCGACCCGGCCTGAGAACCCCAGACGGCGGTCAGCTTGAACTGCAGCGGCAGGGTGGTCGAGGTGTATTCGGCCACGTTGCGCAGGGTGAAGTCGTCGGTCACAAACGCCACCCACATGCCCAGCATGGCCAGGCTGACCATCACCGCCAGGGCATAGACGGCCCGTTCGGCGCTGCGTTGGCGCGGCCACCCGCCCGGTCGACGCGCGGCGAGCGCCATCACCAGGGCGTACACCGCGAGGCCGAGGGCCAGCAGCAGGACCGTGCGACCGAACAGGCTCATGTTGTCACCCCGATATCAGCCGGCAGGACGACGCGCATGATGCCGGACGCTCTGCGCTGCGGCTATTGGCCGGGCGCGTCGGACTCGGCCGAGAACTTCGACGGGCACAGCGAGATCAGAGAGTCCCGCTTGCCCATGAACGTGCCGTTCTCGAGCGCCCCCGACACCACGATCTCCCGACCGGTCTTGAACTGGTCGGGCACGGTGCCGCGATAGAGAACGGTCACCTTCGCGCTCGGATTGTCCTTATCTGCGACGACGAAACGGTACCCCTCGGCGCTGCGGGCCTGGGCGACGGCATCCTCGGGAACCGGGCCGGAAACCACACCGTTCAGGCGGTAGGTGCCCTGAGGCGCCTGCTCCGCCACCAACTGGGTCGGCGTGACATAGGTCTCGGTTGCGCCGCCGAGGCTGACGTAGAGGAGCCAGCCGCCGAGTACCGCGGCGAGCGAGAGGGCGAGGATGAAACGGATTCGTGAGCGCATCGGGCACGATCGTATCAGGGGTTCCGGCAATCCGGTGGGTACAAACCGCCCCCATCGAAGGCGCGCGCGCCGGGGCGACCCGCCAGCGATTTCTGGGAATCACCACTGGTATTCGTGTATATTCCGATCCCACAGAGACACCGCCGGCTGGCCGGCACGACAATCACCCAATGAGAGGCGCGATGAGCACACGAGACCAGGTCCTGGTGAGCACCGAGTGGGCGGCGGCACATCTCGACGATCCCGCCTACCGGTTCGTCGAGGTCGACGAGGACACCGAGGCGTACTCCCACAACCACCTGCGGGGCGCGATCGGTTGGCACTGGCGCGACGACCTCCACGCCGCCCCGCGGCGCGAGTTCATCGATCAGGACGGGGTGCGGGCGTTGCTGGGCCGCGCCGGCGTGGGCCCGGACACGACCGTCGTGCTCTACGGCGGCAACAACAACTGGTTCGCCGCCTACGCCTACTGGATCCTCCGCTACCGCGGCTTCGACCGCGTGGTGCTGATCGACGGCGGACGCAAGAAGTGGGAGCTGGAGGCCCGCGAGTTGGTGAGCGAGGTCCCCTCCCCCGCCCCCGCCGACCCGGGCCCGCTCGCGGCCGGACGACCCGAGCTGCGCGCCGATCGCGACGAGGTCGTCGCCGGCATCGGCGCGGCCGGGATCGCGCTGGTCGACGTGCGCAGCCAGGCCGAGTACAGCGGCGAGATGCTCGCCCCGCCGCACCTGCCCCAGGAGCAGCCGCACGTTCCCGGCCACGTCCCCGGAGCGGCGAGCATCCCGTGGTCGAGTGCGGCGAACGACGACGGCACGTTCAAGTCGGATGAGGAACTGGCCGAGCTCTACGGCGCCAAGGGGGTGACACCCGACAAGGACGTGATCGCCTACTGCCGCATCGGGGAGCGCTCCAGCCACACGTGGTTCGTCCTGCACGAGCTGTTGGGCTACGAGAGGGTGCGCAACTACGACGGCTCGTGGACCGAATACGGCAGCCTGGTGGGCGTGCCGGTCGAGGTGGGCGCCTAACCGAGCGATTCCGGTTTCGCGCGCGGCCCACCGCGCGCGAAACCGACTCCGACGATCAGGGGCCGAGGAGGTCGAGCAGCCCGGTGAGCTGGGCGATCGCCCCCACCGCCGCGACCACGACGACCGCGCCGTACCAGATCCACGCGGGATCACGTCGGCGGGACGGCAGGGCGGGTTCGCGCGATTCCATGGGCGAATCGTCGCACACCGCCCACGCGGCCGCGAGGGACGCACGCAGGGTCCAAGTCGCGCTCGCGGGCGTTTCGCACTAACCTGCCCGGGATGTCCTTGGAACGGACGCCGGATGGCGCGCCCGACGGACCCCCGGTCCAGGTGCGCGGCGGCGACACGCGGGTACTGCACACCGACGGCCACCGGCCGCCGGCCCCCCCGTCCATGCCCTCCCCGGATACCCCCGGGCGGTCACGCCGCCGACGGCTGGCGCTCTGGGGGCTGATCATGGCCGGCGGACTGCTGTTCGGTGTGGCGTCCGGCTACGCCCTGCACGACTCGGGGTTGCAACTGTCGACCGACGCTCCCGCCGACGGCGCCACCCTCAACGCGCGCGATGCGGACGCGCTGATCTTCCGGATCGGCGCCGACATCCCCAGCCTGATGGACACCGCGACCCTGGAGTACGACGGAAGCAACGTCCTGGACAACGCCTTCGTCGATGAGGGGCAGTTGACCTACCGACCGTCGGACCTCAGCGAGGGCGAACACCGCCTGCGCTTCACGATCAACCGGCCGTACACGCCCGGCGGCAGGCTGGAGCGCACCTGGCGGTTCACCGTCGACACCACCCGCCCGCAGATCACGATCGACGCCCCGCGCACCGCCTTCGTGCGCAACGCTCCGGCGACCATCAGCGGGCGCGTCGACGAGCCGGCCCGGGTCACCGCCGACGGGAAACCGATCACGGTGGCCGCCGACGGCAGCTTCGATTACACGATGCCGTCGCCGCCAACTCGACCGGTGCTGATCGAGGCGATCGACGCCGCCGGAAACGAGCGCGGCATGCGCACAAGCCTGCCGGTGGCGCCACGGGTGCCCCTGGAGCCGACCCGCGCCGTCCACATGACCGCCATCTCGTGGAAAATGGATTTCCTGCGCGAGCCGGTGCTCGACATGCTGCGCCGCGGCCAGATCAACACGATCGAACTCGACCTCAAGGATGAGGCCGGCGTGGTCGGATACGACTCCAACGTGCCGTTGGCCCGTCGGATCGGGGCGGTCAGGCCGGAGTATGACCTGAAGGAGGCCGTCGACCGGATCCACGGTTTGGGCGGACGGGTCATCGGACGCATCGTCGCCTTCCGCGACCCGATCCATGCGACCTACGCGTGGGACAACAACCTGCGCGATCAGGTGGTGCAGGACCCGAGTGGCAACCCGTATGCCGGCTACGGCGGATTCACCAACTTCGCCCACCCGGCGGTGAAGAAGTACAACATCGACATCGCCCGCGAGGCCGCCGGCGCGGGCGTCGACGACATCCTCTACGACTATGTGCGTCGCCCGGACGGGCCGATCGATTCGATGCGTTTCCCCGGTATGAAGGGCACCGCGTCGCAGCAAATCGTGGCCTTCCTGCGCGCGGCCGATCACGCACTGCGCCCCACGGGCACGTTCCTGGGCGCCTCGCTCTTCGGTGTCGCGGCCCTGCACCCGGACGAAATCGCCCAACCGGTGCCGGACATCGCCCGGGTGGTCGACTACGTCGCCCCGATGCTCTATCCGTCGCACTGGGGCCCCGGCAGCTTCGATATCGCCGATCCAGACGCTGACCCCTACGCGACCGTCCACGCGTCGATGCTCAAGTTCAACGAACTCACCGCGGGAACCGGGGCGCGCGTGGTGCCCTGGCTGCAGGACTTCTCACTGCGGCACGATTACGGCCCCGAACAGGTGCGCGCCCAGATCGATGCGGCGGCGGCGACCGGCGTGAACGAATGGATCATGTGGGACGCATTGGTCACCTACACGACCGATGCCTACCCGGCCGAGAACGCCGGCAGCGGAGCGACCAACGGTGGAACGACCACCGCGGGACCGTCGATCGGCGGCGAGGAGGCCGAGGCTCCAGCGACCGAGGCCGCGAGCGCTCAGACCCCGTAGGGAGTGTCGGGGCGCGCGCCCCGACACTCCCCACGGATGGGATCAGATGACCCCGAGGGCCAGCATCGCGTCGGCCACCTGCGTGAAGCCGGCGATGTTCGCCCCGGCAACGTAGTTGCCCGGCATGCCGTACTCCTCCGCGGTCTCCGCGCAGCGCCCGTGAATCGAGCGCATGATCTCGCCCAACTTCTGCTCGGACTGCTCGAAGGACCACGAGTCGCGCGAGGCGTTCTGCTGCATCTCCAACGCGGAGGTCGCCACGCCGCCGGCGTTCGCCGCCTTGCCGGGAGCGAAGAGCACTCCCGCCTCGGTCAGCGCCCGCACCCCCTCGGGGGTGGTCGGCATGTTGGCACCCTCGGCGACCACGCGGCAGCCGTTCTTGATCAGCGCCTTGGCGTCCTTGAGGTTCAGCTCGTTCTGGGTGGCGCACGGCAACGCGACGTCGCAGGCCACCTCCCAGATCGAACCGTTCTCGATGTAACGGACCGAGCGCTGCCGGTTGGCGTAGGCGCTCAGGCGGCCGCGCTCGACCTCCTTCACCTGCTTGAGCAGGTCGAGGTCGATGCCGCCCTCGTCGATCACGATCCCGTCCGAGTCGGAACAGGCGACGCAGGTCGCACCGAGCGCCGCGGCCTTCTCGATCGCGTAGATCGCCACGTTGCCGGAGCCGGACACCACCACCCGCTTGCCCTCCAGGGTGGTCTTGACCCGCTTGAGCATCTCCTCGACGAAGATCACGGTGCCGTAGCCGGTGGCCTCCTTGCGCACCCGGGCGCCGCCGATGCCCAACCCCTTGCCGGTGAGCACACCCGACTCGTAGTTGTTGGTCAGCCGCTTGTACTGGCCGAACATGTAGCCGATCTCGCGCTCGCCCACCCCGGTGTCACCGGCGGGCACGTCGACGTACTCGCCCACGTGACGGGCGAGCTCGGTCATGAACGACTGGCAGAAACGCATCACCTCGGCGTCGGACCGACCGCGCGGGTTGAAGTCGGACCCACCTTTGCCGCCACCGATCGGCATGCCGGTCAGCGCGTTCTTGAAGATCTGCTCGAAGCCGAGGAACTTGATGATTCCGAGGTAGACCGACGGGTGGAAGCGGATGCCCCCCTTGAACGGCCCCAGGGCGCTGTTGAACTGCACCCGAAACCCGCGATTTATGTGAACCTGCCCGGCGTCATCGGTCCAGGGCACGCGGAAAATGATCTGGCGTTCCGGCTCGCAGATCCGGCCGATGATGGCCGCCTCGCGGTACTCCGGGTGCTTCGCGACGACCGGGCCGAGGGTCTCCAGCACCTCGCGAACGGCCTGGTGGAACTCCAGTTCCCCCGGGTTTCGCGCAAGCACCTGCTGGAAGATCGGCTCCAGAGTCTCATCGAGCACGCTCGCGTGGTTCACGCCGACACCGGTCGTCACGAGATCGCCTGACCGAGGCGGCCGACGCCGAGGCGCCCAGCTGGCATGCAGGATCCGACCACACGGCCGGAGGAGTGCGACATAAGGCGCATTCTCTTACTCCTTCTCACGGGAATCGACGCATCGATGGATGCGCCGACGGACAAATCTAGGGACTCATGAGCCCACGCGCGAATCGATCGCCCTCCGATTGTCGTACCAAACCCCGGAAACGGCCTGGTTGTGCGCATCTGAGCGGTGACCGACGTCGGCCATCGGACCGAGTGGGCGCGCCGGCGATTGCGCGCGTCGCGCGGGCTTCTATGATCGGCCCTCGTCCCATCCCGAACTCCCACTCGGTCGACACCCGCGGCCGGTGCCAGCCCCGATCCCGCGCCGGAGGCCAATGCCGGATATCACCGCGCCCCTCGTCAACTTCGTCACCGAGCAGGTCGGCAGTTTCGGAGCGATCGCCGTATTCATCCTGATGACGCTCGAAAGCGCCTGCATTCCGGTGCCGAGCGAGGCGATCATGCTCTATGGCGGCTTCCTCGTGTCTCAGGGCAAGGCCGGACTGATCGTGATGGTCGCCGCCGGGGTCGGAGGAAACGTGGTCGGTTCATGGATCGCGTACTGGGTTGGCGCCCACCGGGGACGGGAATGGCTGCTGCGCTGGCACTGGCTGCACGTCACCCCGGCCCGCCTGGACGCCGCCGACCGCTGGTTCGCCCGCTACGGCGATCGTGCCGTCCTGATCTCCCGCTGTCTGCCGGTGATCCGCACCTTCATCAGCCTGCCGGCGGGTGTCGCCCGCATGCCGTTCCTGCGCTTCACGGTGCTGACCCTGATCGGCTGCATCCCCTGGGTGCTGGCCCTGACACTGGCCGGGCGGGCGGTCGGCGCGAACTGGGAGCAGCTGCAACACAAGCTCCACTATTTCGACTACGCCCTGGTGGCGGCCATCGTCGTCGGCGCCGTGTGGCTGGTGGTGCGTCACCGGCGCAGGCGCGCGGCGGCCTCGGCCGAGGCCTGACGGGCCGCGGCGCGCACGGTTCGGGTGCACGGGGCGCGGCGCGCCCCGCCCGCGCCCGGAGTGCGGCGTGCTAGTTTGACCGCCCACGCGGACGTAGCTCAGTTGGCAGAGCGTCGGCTTCCCAAGCCGAAGGTCGCGGGTTCGACCCCCGTCGTCCGCTTCATCCGGGTCATCCGCCAGCGGGCGCCGAAACACGCCGCTGTGCGACGCTGGGAGGTGCCGCCGTTCCCGTTGCGCCGCGCGGATTCACCGCGCCGATGGTTCGGCGGGCCGCCGACCTCGCGAGGAAGGGCTCTCAGATGAGAATCGATTATCAGGCCGCTGCCCCGGACTGCTTCAGGGGCATGCTGGGATTGGAAATGTCCCTGCACCACGGGGTGCTCGAGCCGGAGCTGATCGAGCTGGTGAAGATGCGCGCCTCCCAGATCAACGG
>DAOKZF010000056.1:5933-9302 GCA_035325785.1 Miltoncostaeaceae bacterium | reverse complement strand
CCGGCGGGCGGCGATCGCCAGCACGCCGCTGCCGCATCCGACATCGAGCAGGGCGCCCCGCCGCGGCAGAGAGCACAGCAGCGTGAGGCACGCGCGGGTGGTCGCATGTTGGGCGGTGCCGAAGGCCATCCCCGGATCGATCACCACGTCGGCGAGCCCCGGTTGGGGTTCGGCCCAGGGCGGGCGCACCAACAGGCGCCCCTCAATCGCCACCGGCCGATGGAAACGCCGCAACGCGTCGCGCCACGCGTCGTCCTGGGGGGCCGTGGTCGCGCCGACGTCGAGTCCCCGCGCGCGCAGCGTGGCGACGATCGCTTCGGTCTCGATCCCCCCCGGCGCACACCAGAATTCGAGCTCAACCGTGCGCCCGTCGGGCGCCTCGCGCTGGGCGCATCCGGCGCCGAGCAGCGCGCAGGCCTCGGCGATCGCCCACTCGGCCTGTTCGGCCGCGACGGTGAGCGTCAGACGGGTGAGCGCGCCGTCAGCGGAAGGCGTGCTTGAGGCGATTGAAGAAGCCCTCGTCTTCCTGGTAGTGGCGTTCGGTCAGCTGTTCAGCGAGCGCCTCGACCGCGGCCCGGTCGTCGGCGGCCCGCACCCGCGGGATGCGCACGTCGACAACCACCCGTTGGTCGCCGCGGCCCCGCCCGTGGACGACCGGGAAGCCCTTGCCCGCCAGCACGAACTCGTCGCCGGACTGAGTGCCCGGTCGCAACTCCACCTCGGCCTCGCCCTCGACGGTGGGCACGGTGAGGGCGGCGCCGAGCATCGCGTCGGTCACCGGCACCGCGATCCGCGTGACGATGTCCATGCCGTCGCGCGCGAAGCGTTCGTCGGGGCGGACCGCCACCTGCACGTACAGGTCGCCGGGTTCGCTGCCCCGCGGCCCGGCGGCCCCCTTGCCCGTCACGCGAATCCGTTGGCCGTGGTCGATGCCGGCGGGGATCGAGAGCTCGTAGCTTTCGCGGGTGCGCCGGCGGCCCTGACCGGAGCAGTCGCGGCAGGGGTCGGCCGGCAGTTCGCCCGCCCCGTGGCAGCGCGGGCAGACCTGCTGTTGCACGAACTGGCCGAACGGTCCGCGCACCACCTGGCGCAGCTCACCGGCACCGTGGCAGGTGGCGCAGCTCTCCACGTCGGTGCCCGGGCGGGCTCCGCTCCCAGAGCAGGTCTCACAGGCCGCGATCGTCTCGTAGTCGATCGTGCGGGTGGTGCCGGTGGCCGATTCGACGAAGTCGATCGTCACGCTGGCACCGATGTCTTCGCCGCTCGGCGCGGCGGCCCGGCCGAAACCGCCACCGAATCCGGCGCCGTTCAGGAGCGTGTCGAACAGGTCCTGAAAGGAACTGAAACCGCTGAAGTCCGGTCCGGCCGCGCCCTGGCCGCGCAGGCCCTGCTCGCCGTAGCGGTCGTAGACCGCGCGCTTCTCGGGGTCCGCGAGCGCCTCGTAGGCGGTCGCCACCTGTTTGAACTGCGCCTCCGCCTCGGGGGACGGGTTCACGTCCGGATGCAGTTCGCGCGCCTTGCGTCGGAAGGCCTTCTTGATCTGGGCTTCGTCGGCGTCACGCGGGACGCCGAGCAGCTCGTAGTAGTCAGCACTCATCGCGGCTCATCAGTGTAGAGCAGGGTTCGATCGGGCGCCGGGCGACCGCTGGGGCCGCCCGACGGTGAACGCTCTCAGCGGTTGCCGAACTTGCTGGCGAGGTCCGCCAGGTTGATCCCGCACCTGCTGAACATCTCCAACGCGCCGGCGTCGATCAGCGACGACAGGTCGCTGGTGTCGACCCCGCTCATCTTCTGGGCCTCACGGGCCAAGCACTTCGCCTGATCGTCGTTCAGTCCAAGGAACTGCTTGTAGATGCCGGCGAGCTGGTCAACCTCCTGGTCCGACAGCGGGGAGCCGCCGGTCGTCTCGTCGGTGCTCGCGTCGGTGGCCGGCTCGCTCTCGGTGGTGGGTGCGGCATCGGTGGTCGCGTCGGTGACCGTCACCTGCTCGGTCACGGTCACCGGTTCGGCCTTCGACGAATCGCCGCCGCAACCGGCCAGCGCGAGTACCAACAGGCCAACGGCCGCGAGCGCGGCCAGTCGTGCGATGTACCTGGTCATCGGGTCAGCTCCTCCTTGGCGGGCATCCCGCCGGGCGATCAGCGCTCATCGAGATCATCGTCGTCCTCGCCCTCGTCGTCATCCTCGACGTGGTGGGCGAGGTTTTCCTGGAATTCATCGAGCAGAGCGTGCGCTTCCTCGAGCCCCGCGGCGCCCTGCAGCAGGCTGGTGAGCGTGCGCACATCGCGGGCGACCAGGTGATCGACGGTCCCCTCCTCCACCCAGAACGGCGCGGCGTCCGGATCTTGGCGCAGCAGCTCGAGGGCCTGATGGCCGCAGTCGAGGGTGTAGATCGCGACCGCGTAGCGCCCGCCGGAGGGGCCGGCGTCCTGCGGCTCCCAGTGAATCAACGGTGCCGAGCGCAGCCCGCCCGGCTCGACCACCTCGCTGACCAATTCCACCCCCCGCCAGGACTGGTCGACCGGTACGCGCAGGTCGAACAGCAGGCTCTCGGCGTCTTCCACCCGGTCGGCGGCCGTGGCGAGCACCGCGGCCAGCCAGTGGCTCTCGCCGAACGACAGGCCGGTGAACAGATCGGCCTCGTCGAGCATCGGCGCCAGTTGCGCCTCGGCGCGCGTGGTCACCCCGACGGCGTATTCCTCGGGGCCGATCGCGCCCGCCTCGACCTTGGCCAGCACGCGCACCGCGGCGCGGGGATCGCCGCGCAGGGGGCGACGCCACACCTCGAGGATTTCGTATCGGTCGTCTATTCGAACACCTCTTCCACATACCGCGACAGCAGTTGCGCGGCCTCGCGGACGGTCGCCATGGCCAGGCGGTAGTCCATGCGGGTCGGGCCGAACAGCGACACCGTACCGAGATTTCGCCGCGGTATCCCGTAGTTCGCGGCAACCATCGCCATACCGGAGAGGTTCTCGTCGGGCAGCTCGGCGCCGATGCGCAGGTACACCTGGTTGCGCGAGAGCGCGCTGCGCAACATGTCCAGCAGCTGGTAGCGCTCCTCCAACGTCTCCATCAGGTGGTCGATCGCGATCAGGTCCAGGTGGCGCTGCTCGGCCAGGAAACGCGCCCGTCCGCCGACGAATATCCCGCCGGCCGGCTCGTCCAGGTCGGTGAACGCCGACGCCAGTCGGGTCAGGAACTCCCGCTCGCGCGCACCGAGCGAGGGGTCGTTCAGGCGACTCTCGATCATGCGGGCCCCCACGGTCAGACCGCCGAGGCGCTCGTTCAGGAAGGCGCCCGCCCAGTCGGCCAGGCCATGATCGACCGGCCCGTCGAAGGCGAACATCCGCTTGGTGACCGCCCCGG
>DAOKZF010000056.1:258-5923 GCA_035325785.1 Miltoncostaeaceae bacterium | reverse complement strand
ATCACCACCACCATCACCAGTTGCGGCTGCAACACCAGCACCTCGATGTGACGCACGCGGGAGCTCTCGGGCGCGGGGGCGGTGATGATCCCCAACAGGTTGGTCACCTGCGACACGGTGTCCGCCAGCCGCTCCAGCGCCGTGTCGATCTCGCGGCGCATCGCCGCCAGCTCGAGCGCCTCCTGCAACAGGGCGGGCGCCTCCGGCGGCGGATCGCCGATCGCCAGACGGTCCGCATAGTGGCGGTAGCCACGGTCGGTCGGCACCCGCCCAGCGGAGGTGTGGGGATGGTCGAGGTAGCCCCGCTCCTCCAGCCGCGCCAGCTCGTAGCGCCCCGTGGACGACGCGAAATCCACCCCGCCGCGCCCGGCGATCTGCTTGCTGCCCACCGGGGCGCCGGAGGCGATGTGCTGCTCGACCACCAGCCGCAGGATCAGCTCCTGACGGGGCTTCAGGTCGGACGCTGCCTCGTCCCGACTCACGCGTACTCCATCAGCCGGTGCAGGATCAGGTTCTCCACGAAGCGCCCCTCCCGGGTGAGCGCCACCCGCTCCCCATCCTGGCGCAGCAAGCCGGCCCGCTCGAGCCGCTCGAGCGCCTCGGGATGGTCGGGCGGACCGGCGAGGTGCGCCGCCAGCCCCTCCTGCAGGCGCAGACCCAGCATCCACCGCTCCCGTCGGCGCGTGTCGCGATCCACGTCCTCGCCGGTGCGCGGCGGGTCGCGCCGCTCGAGCGACGCCCGAATGTAGGGCTCCAGCCCGGACGCGTTGCGCCAGCGTCGCCCGGCGACCGTGCTGACCGCGCCGACTCCGATGCCGAGATAGTCGGCGCCGTGCCAGTAGGCGAGGCTGTGACGGCACTCCCCACCCGGTCGGGCGAAGTTGGCGGTCTCGTACCAGCGATACCCGGCCGCCTCCAACGCTCCGACGGTCCAACGGTAGGCGTCGGCGGCCTCGTCCTCGTCCACCGGACGGTCGCCGCGGCGCACCAGCGCCGATCCGGGCTTCAACTCCAGCTCATACCAGGACAGGTGTTGAGGCTCCGCCGCCAGCGCGGCGGCCAGGTCGGCGGCGAGATCATCGGTGTCCTCCCCGGGCACGGCGAACAGCAGGTCGATGCTCAGGTTGGCCACGCCCGCCTCGCGCGCGGCGTTCAGGGCGAGGTGCACCCGCTCGGGTCCGGCGCGCCGCTCCAGGCGCTCCAACAGATGCGGCTGGAATGACTGCACCCCGAGCGAGACCCGCGTGATGCCGGCCCGCAACAGACGCTCAAGGAGCGACCGGTCGACCGTCTCGGGGTTGGCCTCGATCGTCACCTCCGCCCCCGGGGCCAGCAGTGGACCGATGGCCTCGAGCAACCGCTCCAGCCGCTCGGCCCCCATCAGGGTGGGGGTGCCACCGCCCAGGAAGACCGTTTCCAGCGGGCCCAACCGCCCGCGCTCGCGCTCCAACTCGCCCAGCAGCGCGTCGAGGTAGGCGTCGCGCCGGTCGAGCTGGCCGACGTGCACGACGAAGGCGCAGTAGCCGCAGCGGTGAGCGCAAAACGGCAGGTGGATGTACAGATGACGCACACCCGAGGAGACGGTCCGCACCGGCGCGGTCACTTCCCGCTCTTGCCGCTCTCGTCGCCGCCCATCTGCAGCACCGACAGGAACGCCTCCTGGGGCACCTCCACCGCGCCGACCTGCTTCATGCGCTTCTTGCCCTCCTTCTGGCGCTCCAGCAGCTTGCGCTTGCGGCTGATGTCGCCGCCGTAGCATTTGGCCAGCACGTCCTTGCGCCGGGCCCGCACCGTTTCGCGCGCCAGCACCTTGCCGCCGATCGCCGCCTGGATCGGCACCTCGAACAGCTGGCGGGGGATCGTCTTGTGCAGGCGTTCCACCAGGTGCTTGCCCCGCGCGTAGGCGTGATCGCGGTGCACGATCATCGACAGCGCGTCGACCGGTTCGCCGGCGAGCAGGATGTCGAGCTTCACCAGCGGGCTTTCGCGGTAGCCGATCACCTCGTAGTCGAGCGAGGCGTAGCCGCGGGTGCGGCTCTTCAACTGGTCGTAGAAGTCGAGCACGATCTCCGCCAACGGCAGGTCATAGATGATCTGCTGGCGGTTCTCGATCGGTTCCATCGTCACGAACGTGCCGCGCCGGTCCTGGCACAGGCCCATCACGGCGCCGACGTGGTCGGACGGCACGAGGATCGTGCACCGCACATACGGCTCCTCGATGGTCTCGATCTTGGTCGGCGCCGGCAGGTCGACCGGCGAGCGCACCGGACGCCGCTCGCCGCCGGTGTCGGTCACCTGGTACTCGACGTTCGGCACGGTGGTGAGCAGCACCAGGTTGTATTCGCGCTCCAGCCGCTCGCGGATGATGTCCATGTGCAGCAGCCCGAGGAAACCGCAGCGGAAACCGAAGCCGAGCGCCTGGGAGCTCTCGGGCTCCCAGCGCAGCGATGCGTCGTTGAGCGAGAGCTTCTCCAGCGCATCGCGCAGGTCGGGGTAGTCGTCGGCGTCCACCGGGAACAGGCCGCAGAACACCATCGGCTTAACCTCGCGGTAACCGGGCAGCGGCTCCTGGGCCCCCCGGTTCGCCACCGTGAGCGTGTCGCCGACGCGCAGGTCGCCGAGGTTCTTCAGGCCGGTGACGACATAGCCGCTCTCCCCCGCCCCCAGCCGCCCGGTGGGCGTCATGGTCGGGGACATCACCCCGACCTCCTCGGCGTCGACCACCAGGTTGGTCTGCATCGCCCGCATCCGATCTCCGGCCACGAACTCGCCGTCGACCACGCGCACGAACGCGACCACGCCGCGGTATTGGTCGTAGACCGAGTCGAAGATCAACGCCCGGACCGGGGCGTCGGGGTCACCGTTGGGGGCAGGCACGCGCGCGACGATCGCCTCCAGGACCGCGTCGATGCCCTCTCCGGTCTTGGCGCTGATGCGCAGCACGTCCTCGGGGTCACCCCCGATCAGCTCGGCGACCGCCCGCCCGTGCAGGTCCGGGTCGGCGGCCGGCAGGTCGATCTTGTTGAGCACCGGAACCACCTCCAGGTCGCCCTCGATCGCCAGATAGACGTTCGCGAGCGTCTGGGCCTCGATCCCCTGGCTGGCGTCCACCACCAGCAACGCGCCCTCACAGGCGGCCAGGCTGCGCGACACCTCGTAGCTGAAGTCGACGTGCCCGGGGGTGTCGATCAGGTTCAGCTGATAGGTCTCACCGTCGGAGGCGGTGTAGTACACGCGCACCGCCTGCGCCTTGATCGTGATGCCCCGCTCGCGCTCCAGGTCCATCGAGTCGAGCACCTGCGCGCGCATCTCGCGCTCGGGCACCGCCTCGGTGAGCTGCAGGATGCGATCGGCCAGGGTCGATTTCCCGTGGTCGATGTGGGCGATGATGCTGAAGTTTCGGATATGTGATTGGTCCACGCGCCTATCGTAGCGGCCGCATCAGGCGGGCCAGCACGCCGAGCTCGTGCAGGTCGAAGGCGCGCGCGGCGGCGACGTAGCCGACCGTCGCCGCCGCGAGAGCCGCGCTCATCGTGATCACCTGGGCGCCGAGAGAGCGCCCGAGCGCCCCGTCGAGCACCGTCCACAGGGCCCAGGCGAACAGGGCGCTGACGGCGCTGGCCGCCAGGCAGCGAATGAGACCCTCGCGAATCCAGTCGCCGTGCAGGCCGCCCAGACGCCGGGAGAGCACCACCAACAGGACGACGAGGGTGACCGCGCTGGCGATCGACGTGGCCAGGGGGATGCCGCCGGTGCCCATCGGCCCGAACAGGATCGCGTCCAGCGCCGCGTTGAGCACCAGCCCCAGGGCGGCGACCTTGGTGGGGATCCACGGCTCCTGCAGGCTGAAGAAGGCGCGGATGACCAGCAGGCTGGCACCGTTGAACGCCAGGCCGAGGGCGAAATAGAACAGGGCCTGGCTGGTGAGGGCGGTGCTGTCGGCGTTGAACTCGCCCCGCTGGAAAACCAGCCGCACCACCGGCTCGGTGAGCACCAGCAGAAAGGCCGAGCACGGCAGGAGCATGAAGAAGATCTGCCGGGTGCCGTCGGCGACGGTGCGCCGCATGCCGTCGTGATCCCCGCGGGCGGCCAGGCGGGAGATGGCCGGGAACAGCACGGTTGAGATCGCGACGCTGAAGATCCCCTGGGGCAGCAGGTAGATGCGGAACGCGGCGTCGATCGCCCGGGGGGATTCCTCGCTGACCAGGGTGGCGAAGATCGAATCGATCGACAGGTTGACGTTGATCAGCCCCAGGCCGAGGGTGACCGGCAGCATCAGCAGCATCACCCGGCGCAGATGCGGACCGGCGAAGCTGAACGACAGCGGGAACGGCCCCTTGCGCCGGAACGAGGGCACCAGCCACAGCAGCTGGGCGAGGGTGCCGACGACGATCCCGACGGCGTACAGGGTGACCGCCTGTCCGCCCGAGACGACCAGGGCCCCCAGGCCCATGACCGCGATGATCACCAGGTTCCACAGCACCGGCACGAAGGCGGTCGCGCCGAACTCGCCGCTGGCCTGGAGCACGGCCGCGGCCAGGCCGGTGAGCCCCAGCAGCGCGACGATCGGGAACATGATGCGCGCCAGCAGCACCAGCTCGTCGGTCAGCTCGGCGGGCAGGCCGGGCGCGAACAGGGGCATCACCCACGGGGCGACGACGATCGCGATCAGCGACAGGCCGCCGAGCACCAGCGTGATGACCCCCAGGAGGGCGCCGACCAGCCGGCGGGCCTCGTCGGGGCGCCCCTCCTCCTGCAGCTTGGTGTAGATCGGGACGAAGGCGGCCGACAGCGCCGAGTCGGCGACCAGGCTGCGCAGCAGGTTCGGCACCTGGAAGGCGATCACGAAGGCGTTGATCGGCCCCTTGGTGCCATACAGGGCCGCCGCGAGGATCTCCCGCACCAGACCGAGGATGCGACTCAGGCCGGTCCAGAGGGCGAAAATCGCGGTGGAGCGACCGACTCCGCCGCGGGGAGGGGCGCCGGCACCGGTCGCCTCGGGGGGCGTCGGCGGCTGGGGGCGCGCGTCGGCGCGGGTCACGACTGGCTCTCGTCCGGGCAGATCGCTACTGTACGCCGTCGGTCAATCCATGGAGGACTCGCCGCGTGGCGAATATCAAGCAACAGAAGAAGCGCATCAAGCGGGCGATCGCCCAGCGTGAGCGGAACCTGCGCTACCGCTCCACCATCAAGACGCTCTTCCGGCGTCTGGAGGCGACCGCGGCCGCCGGTGAGGCGGATCAGCTGTCGACCCAGGCGCGGGAGTTGGAACACCTGATCGACCGCGCGGCGGCCGAGCGCGTGATTCACGCCAACAACGCCGCACGCAAGAAGAGCCGCGTCGCCCGGATCGCGGGCGGCGTCGCGGCCGCCGCTTAGCGGCCGCACTCGTCCTCAGGCACCGGGGTCGCGCGCCGACTGTTCGCCGCGGACCCCGGCCAGCAGGTCTCGCAGGGCCAGCTCGAGCACCAGGCGGGCGCCGTCGGCGCGTGCCCCGTCGGCCCGTGCCCCGCCCAGGCTCAGCAACGATGACACCCGCAGGTCGAGTTCCAGGTCGGCCAGGCGTGCCACCAACCGCTGTGCGGCGCCCGGCGCCAGCGCCCGGGCGTGCTCGCCGAGTTTGCGTGCCGGGTAGCCCTTCACACCGGTGGCCGCCCCGATCGCG
>DAOKZF010000056.1:0-248 GCA_035325785.1 Miltoncostaeaceae bacterium | reverse complement strand
AACCGCCGCGACCCGCCGGAAATGGTTGGCCAACTGCACCTGGATGAGCACCGGTTCGACCGGTTCATCTCCCCCCGCCATGTCCTGCAGCAGGTCGAATGACCGCTCGGACGCGCGGGCGCAGATCGCATCGGCCAGCTCGTAGACGCGCGCGTCGGGATGGCGGGCGACCAGCAGGTCGATCATCTGGGCGTCGATCGGCTGCCCGCCGGCGTAGGCGGCCAGCTTGGCGGCCTCGGCGCCCAGCT
>DAOKZF010000055.1:0-9386 GCA_035325785.1 Miltoncostaeaceae bacterium | reverse complement strand
AGCGGTACGCGAGCTGGGTTCAGAACGTCGTGAGACAGTTCGGTCCCTATCTGCGGTGGGCGCTGGAGATTTGAGAGGAGTTGTCCCTAGTACGAGAGGACCGGGATGAACAGACCTCTGGTGTATCAGTTGTCGTGCCAACGGCACTGCTGGCTAGCTACGTCTGGACGGGATAACCGCTGAAAGCATCTAAGCGGGAAGCCCACCTCAAGATGAGATCTCCCACCCCCTCGAGGGGGTAAGGCTCCAGGTAGACCACCTGGTTGATAGGCTGGATGTGGAAGCGCAGCAATGCGTGCAGCAGACCAGTACTAATCCGCCGAGGGCTTGACCTTATTTGCACACCATTTGTCGCTATGCAGTCTTGAGGGTATGCCTCAAGTATTCCCGGTGGTTATAGCGAGGGGGAAACACCTCTTCCCATTCCGAACAGAGTCGTTAAGACCCTCAGCGCCGATGGTACTCCGAGCGAAGGCTCGCGGGAGAGCAGGTCGCCGCCGGGATTGAATGTGAGTGAACGAATGGCCACGGATTTCCGTGGCCGTTTGCGTTGGTGAGGCAATCGCACCGATACTCTGGCCGGCGGGCCGTCGGGAGGGCGGGCGACGTGAAGCAGATCGGGCTGCGCAGGGTGTGGAGTCTGGAGGAGATCACCGAGGCGATCGCCCGGCGCTTCGCCGACGTCCCCGCCTGCTGGGTTGAGGCCGAGGTCGATGACCTGAGGGCGGTCGGCCGGCAGATGTACTTCCAGCTGCGCGGCGAGCACACGATCGACGCGTCGATGCCGCTGAGCAGCTTCCGGCGGATGGGTCCCACGCCGGGGCCCGGGACGCTCGTCCACGCGCACGGGCGGGTGGAGTATTTCCGCGCTCGGTCGCGGATCACGATGCGGATCGACGCCCTAGAGCTGGTGGGCGAGGGGCTGTTGCGCGCGCGGATCGAGGAACTGCGCGGACGGCTGAGGGAGGAGGGATTGCTCCGAGCCGGGCGCGAACGGCCGGTGCCGCTGCTGGCGCGCAGGATCGGTCTGGTGACGAGCCCGGTCGGCGCCGCGCGGGACGATTTCATACGCAACGCGCGCGCGAGGTTTGCTCGGGTGAACATCGTGATCGCTCCGACGTTGGTGCAGGGAGACGACGCACCCGCGCAGATCAGCGCCGCGATCGCACGCGCGGCCGGCACACCCGGAGTGGACGTGGTGGTGGTCACACGGGGCGGCGGGTCGCTCGAAGACCTGATGGCATTCAACAGCGAGACGGTCTGTCGGGCGATCGCGCGGTGCCCGGTGCCCGTGGTGACGGCGGTGGGACACGAGCGTGACCGACCGCTGTGCGATGAGGTCGCTGACCTCAGGGTATCGACGCCCACCGCCGCCGCGATCGCGGTCGTGCCGGACGCTCAGGAGCTCGACATGCGTCTGGCGAGCGCGCGTCGCGGGTTGGAGGTGGGGCTCGCGCGTCAGCGACAGCAGGGCGCGGCGCGCGTGACTGAGGCCGAACGGCGTCTGCGTCGTGGGCTGAGCGGCGTGCACCGAGACGCGGGGCGGACGTTGGCCGCACGCCGGGATCGGCTGCGACCATTGCTCGGCGCGCACCTGGGCGCGGCCGCGCGTGCGATTGAGGAGGGGGAGCGTCGCCACGCCCGGGCGATCGACGCCCACCTACAGGAGGGCGGACGCCGGCTCGCCGCCAGCGCCGCCCTGCTCCAGACGCTGTCGCCCTCGGCCACCGTCGCGCGGGGATACGCGATCATTCGCGACGCCAGGACCCGGGCGGTGTTGACGGAGGTCGATGATGTGGCCGAGGGCCGGCGGGTCAGCGTCGAACTGCGCGGTGGCGAGGCCGCGCTCACCGTTGGGGAGGTCGAATATGAGCGCTGAGGAGGTCCCGGTCACGTTCGAGGTCGCGCTCGCCGAACTGGACCGCGTGGTGGCCCTGCTGGAGAGCGGCGAGGTCGGGTTGGAGGAGGCGGTGCGGCTGTTTGAGGAGGGGCGCGGCTACCTCGACGTCTGCCGGGCGAGGTTGGCCGCGTGCCAGGCCCGCGTCGAGGAACTGGTGGGCGACGACAACGGCGCCCCGACCGAACCGGAACGGCCGCTGTGAGCGGTGGAGCGCCCGAATGGGAGGCGCGGGAAGCGACGCGCCGGGCGCGGAGCGATCTGGCGGTCTGCCGCGAGGGGCCCACGTACATGAATCTCGGCGGAGCGGGACCGCTTCCGGACCCGGCGGGCGAGGCGCTCATCGCCGAGGTGCGCTCCGGCATGCGCGCCGGCCGAGGCAGCCTGGCGACCGTCCGGCGCGTCGAGGCCGCGGCCGCGAGCCTGAGGGCACAGGTGGCCGCGCTGATCGGTGCGCAGGCCGACGAGATCGCCCTCACCGGCAACACCACCGTGGGGGTCAACATCGGACTCTGGGGCATCGACTGGCGTCCCGGGGATCGCATCATCACCACCCTGCTCGAGCATCCCGGGGTCTCCGTCCCCGTCGCCACGATCGCGCGTCGCCACGGCGTCGAGGTGGATCGCATCTCGGCCGCGCAGGCGCGTCGCGACCTCGCCGGCGCCGTCAGGGAACGATGCACCGCCCGCACGCGCGCGCTGGTACTCTCACATGTCGCGTATGGGACCGGTGAGGTGCTTGACGTGGCCGGTGCCTGTCGCGCATGTGGCGCGGCGGAGGGGATCATCAGGATCATCGACGGCGCCCAATCGGTCGGCGCGATCCCGGTCGATGTCTCCTCGCTCGGTGCCGACGTCTACGCCTTCCCCGCCCACAAGTGGCTCCACGGGCCCGAGGGGTTGGGTGCGCTGTGGGTCTCCCGCCGGATCGGCGAGCGGCTCGAGGTGACATACAGCGGGTACGAAACCGGTACGGGGCACACTCCGGCCGGGGGCATCACGCCGCACCCGGGGGCGCGCCGCCACGAGCCGGCGACCCTGCCGTTCGGGCTGCTGACCGGTTGGGCCGCGGCCCTGACATGGTTGGAAGGCTTCGGCTGGGATCACATCCACCGGAGGATTCGGGCCGGGCGGGCGGCGGCGGTCGCCGCGCTGCAGACGATCCCGGACGTCCACATCGAACTTCCGTCCGGACCTCAGGCCGGTCTGCTGACATTCCGAATCGGAGAACACGATCCGGTGTGGGCCGCCGCCCGCATGGTCGAGGCGGGTGTGATCGTCCGCTGGCTCCCCGACCCGCGGGCCCTGCGCGCGTCGATCGGATTCCACTGGGATGAGGGCGACATCGAGCGGCTCGCACGCGCGGTTCGGGCGGTGCGCGACTGCTAATGTCCGGGCCCAGAACGGGCGGCGCGCCGACCGCTTCACCCCCGCTCGGCAACATCGCGTGAGCGCGGGGCGCGGCGGCCACACACCGAATGCCCGGCGCGCGCCGCGCCCGGGCGGCGGCGCGTTCGTGAAGCGACAAGGCAGGGAGCCGGTCTCCACTCACGTGAGCGACGACAAGCTGGTCATCCGGGGCGGTCGCCCCCTCTCGGGCACCATCATCCCGAGCGGAAACAAGAACGCCGCGCTGCCGATCCTGGCCGCCTGCCTCCTGACCGACGAGGAGGTCGTGCTCGAAAACGTGCCCGACATCCTCGACGTTCACGCGATGCTCGCGCTGCTGGACGATCTCGGGGTCGACATCCGCGATGCCGGACCGAACGCGCTTGCTCTGCGGGCCGCGCGGGTGCGCACCACCGAACTCGACCCGGAGCTCTGCCGGCGTCTGCGCGCCTCGCTGCTGCTCGCCGGCCCGCTGCTGGCCCGCTGCGGCGCGGTCGACCTGCCCCTGGCCGGGGGCGACTTCATCGGCCGGCGTCGGGTCGACACGCACCTGCTCGCGTTCCGTGCCCTCGGAGCGGTGTGCGAGGTCGAACGCTCGTACCGTCTGCGGTCGACCGGTCTGAGCGGCGCCGACATTTTCCTCGACGAGGCGTCGGTCACCGCAACCGAGAACGCCCTGATGGCCGCGGTGCTCGCGCCCGGACGTACGCTGATCTGGAACTCCGCCTGCGAGCCGCACGTGCAGGACCTTGCCCGCTTCCTGGTGGAACTGGGCGCGCGCATCGAGGGGATCGGCACCAACCTGCTCACGATCACCGGCGTTGAGCGGCTCACCGGTGGGCGCTTCACGATCGGGCCCGATCACATCGAAATCGCGTCGTTCATCGGTCTCGGAGCGATCACCGGTTCGGACCTCACGATCCCGGACGTCCGCCCGGACGACCTGCGCATGATCAACCTCACCTTCGAGCGTCTGGGCATCAGGGTCGAGATCGACGGCACAACCCTCCGGGTGCCCCCGGACCAGGATCTGCGCGTCGTCTCCGACGCCGGCGATGCGATCCCGAAGATCGACGATGGTATCTGGCCGGCGTTCCCCGCCGACCTCACCAGCATCGCCACCGCCGTCGCCACCCAGACCCACGGCACCGTGATGATCTTCGAGAAGATGTTCGAGAACCGACTCTTCTTCGTCGACAAACTGGTCGCGATGGGCGCGCGGATCATCCTCTGCGACCCCCACCGCGCCGTCATCAGCGGGCCCGCCCAGCTGTACGGCGAGCGGCTGGAGAGTCCCGACATCCGCGCCGGCATGGCGATGCTCATCGCGAGCCTGGCCGCCAGCGGCACCAGCACGATCGGCAACGTCGGCCAGATTGACCGCGGCTACGAGAGGATCGACGAGCGCCTGCGGGCGGTCGGGGCCGACATCGAACGCATCCATGAGTGACGGCACGCGGGCGGACGCCCGGATCCCGAACGGCGCCAAGGACGTTCTGCCGGTTGAGATCGCCGAGCTGAGGGCGATCGAACAGCGCTGGCGCGCCCACGTACAGGCGGCCGGATACCGCGAGGTCCGCACGCCGATCCTCGAATACGCGCGGGTGATCGACCGAGCCCAGGCCGACGCCTCCGGCGAGGCCTACCGCCTGTTCGATGACGACGGCAGCGTATTGGTGCTGCGTCCCGACCTGACGATTCCGGTGGCGCGCCTGGTTGCCACCGCGTCAGTTACATCGCCGGCGCGTTCCACCCGCCGCGCCTCGGACGCCCCCGACCGGGCGAGGTGCGCCAGGCGGGGATTGAGCTGGTGGGCGCCTCCCGGCCCGGGGCGGACGCCGAGGTGATCGCGCTGCTGGCCGGCTCGCTCCAGGCGGCCGGTGTGCGCGCGCCGCGGATCAACGTGGGAGACGTCTCCCTGACCCGCGCGGTCATGGACGCGCTCGACATCGACGCCCCGCTGCGGGCGGCCCTCGGCACCGCGTTGGCCGAACGCGATCTGGTGAACTGGCGCGACCGCGTCAACGCCGCCCTGCCGGCGGGGACGACGCGTGAGCTGCTCGCCGAACTGCCCGCCCTGCGCGGCGACACGCAGCTGCTGGAACGAATCCGGACGGCGCTGCCGGCGGTCGCGCCGGCCTGCGATGCGTTGGCCGACACGATCGAGCTCGCACAACGCCACGGGCACGGCGTTCACGTGAGCATCGACCTGGGCGCCCTGCGCGACTGGTCCTATTACTCCGGCATCGTGCTCGAGGCCTACGGCCCCGGCGCCAGCGAGCCGCTCGCGGTGGGTGGCCGCTACGACGCCCTCGGGGCGCGGTTCGGCACCCCTCGGTCGGCCGTCGGTTTCGCGATCGCTCTCGATCAGGTGCACCGCGCGGTCCTGGCGGCGGCGCCGGCCGAACGCCTGCCGAACGACGGCATCGTCCTGGTCGGCGGGCTCGACACGCACATCGAGCAGGCCGCCGCCGCCCGAGCGGCCGGTATCGCCGTGATTGCGCTGGCCGCCGACGACGCGCAACGGGCCGAACCGCTCGCGCAGGCCGACAACTGGCGCCACGTCGTGTGGCCGCAGCCCAACGGCGATTTCGTGGCGCTCGACCGACTCGACGGAAGCCGGCGCACCGTCGCGGTCCTTCAGGAGGTCGTTGGATGAGGATCTGCGTTCCGCTGGGCGCGCTGCTGGACGGTTCGCTCGAGGTGCTCTCGGCCGCAGGGCTCGACGTCGCCCCGCTCACCGCCGCGGGACGGCGCTTGGTGGTCGAGGCGGGCGACGGCGTCACGTACATCACCACTCGCCCGAGCGATGTGCCGACCTACGTCGAGGCGGGTGCCGCCGACCTGGGGATCGCCGGCGTCGACGTCCTGCGCGAACGCTCACCCGAGGTCGTGCAACTGCTCGATCTGGGTTTCGGCGGGTGCCGGATGGTGTACGCGACCGTGGCGGGAGAGGATCCCACCCCGGCGGCGCTCGAACACTTGGGCTTGGTCCGCGTGGCCACCAAGTACGTCAACGCCGCCCGCGAGCACTTCGCCGCCACCGGCCGCCAGGTCGAGGTGGTGAAGGTGAACGGCTCGGTCGAGCTGGCGCCGCTCGTCGGCCTGGCCCACGGCATCGTGGATCTGGTGGCAACGGGGCGCACCCTGCGCGAGAATGGCTTGGTGGAGCGCGAACAGATCTTCGATTCGTCCGCCCGATTGATCGCCAATCGGGCGAGCCTCAGCCTGCGCGCCGATGAGATCGGGCCGTTGGTGGAGCGGATGGCGCGGGCGGTGGATCGATGAGCGCCGCCGGGGTGCCCGCCGTCCGCCGCGTCAACCTGCGCGCCGAGGGTGTGCAGGCCCTCGTCGGGAGCCTGCGGCCCCCGCTGGACACCGCCGGCGTCGCCGAAAGCGTCGCGGCGGTGATCGAAGATGTGCACTCGCGGGGCGATGATGCGCTGGTCGACGCCACCCGCCGCTTCGATTGCGCCGAGTTCACCCATGATCGGCTGCGCGTATCGCCCGCTCGACTGCAGAAGTCGCTCGACGCGATCAGTCCGGAACTGCGGGCGGCCATCGTGGCCGCCGCCGCCCAGGTGCGGGCCGTCAGCGAGGCGCTCCTGCCCGACGACCGTCACGTGACTCTGCCCTTCGGGCAGCGGGTTCGCGTGCGTTCGCTGCCGGTCGACGCGGCCGGCTGCTACGTGCCGGGCGGGCGGGCCGCCTACCCGTCGTCGGTGATCATGACCGCGGTGCCGGCCCAGGTCGCCGGGGTCGAACGGATCGCGATCGTCAGTCCGCCGGGCGACGACCGGCGCCCGAACGTCGCCGTGCTCGCCACCGCCGCCCTCCTGGGGATCGACGAGGTCTACGCCGTCGGTGGACCCGGGTCGATCGCCGCGCTCGCCTACGGAACCGCCACGATCGCCCCGGTCGCGGTGATCGTGGGCCCCGGCAGCCCCTGGGTGCAGGAGGCGAAACGTCAGGTGGTTGGCCGGGTCGGCATCGACGGGGTGGCGGGGCCGAGTGAGGTCATGATCATCGCCGACGACAGCGCCGACCCCCGGGCGCTCGCGCTCGACCTGCTCGCTCAGGCCGAGCACGGTGCCGACTCGCCGGCGGTCCTGGCCAGCGCCGATCCGGAGGTGATCGCGTCGATCGCCGAGGCGTTGGACGCTCTGCCGGCGCCCACCGGGCCGATCACGTTGGTCGACTGCGCCAGCCGGCCGTTGGCCGTTGAGTTGGCCGAGGCGTTTGCCCCCGAACATCTCGAGATCGCCACCCGCGATGCCGAGACGCTGGCCCTCACCATTCGGCGGGCCGGCGCGGTGTTCACCGGCCCGAACTGCGCCACCGCATTTGGCGACTACGTCGCCGGCTCCAACCACGTCCTGCCGACCGGAGGGGCCGCCCGTCACGCGTCGGCGCTCGGACCGGCGACCTTTCTCAGGAGGATGTCCGTGGTCGAAATGACCGACGACGCGGTCGAGGCGCTCACGCCGCATCTGAGCGCGCTGGCGAATGCGGAGGGCTTTCCGCTGCACGCGCAATCCGCCGAAGCGCGCCGACGCCCGTGAGCCGTACCGCTCAGGCCCACCGCGTCACCGGCGAAACCGATGTGCGCGTCCAGATCACGCTCGACGGCCACGGCGAGTCGACGATCGCCACCGGGGTCGGCTTTTTCGCCCATATGCTCACACTGCTGGCCCGCCACGCCCTGGTCTCCCTGGACGTCGAGGCGCGCGGTGACCTGGAAACCGGCAGTCACCACACCGTGGAGGATGTCGGGATCACCCTGGGCCAGGCGTTGGCAGAGGCGCTGGGCGACCGCAGCGGCATCGAGCGCTACGGCTCGGCCCTGGTGCCGATGGACGAATGTCTGGTGCAGGTGGCACTCGACCTGTCCGGACGCCCGCACCTTTCGCTCGATCTGCCGCTGCCCGTCACGGTGATCGGTGGGTTCGAGACCGAACTGGTCGGGGAGTTCCTGCGAGGCCTGGTGAACCACGCCGGCATGACGCTGCACGTCAACCTTCTCAGCTCGGGCAACGTCCACCATGCGATCGAGGGCACCTTCAAGGCGCTCGCGCGGGCGTTGCGCGCGGCGATCGCCGTCAATCCGCGCGTTCACGGGGTGCCGTCAACCAAGGGCAGCCTGTGAGCGAAGCGCCGCGAGTCGCGGTGCTGGACTACCAGATGAGCAACCTGCGCTCGGTCGTCAAAGCCCTCGAGACCCTCGGGGCGCGCGTCACCGTCACCGGCGAACCGTTGGCGCCGGCCTCCGTCGATGCGTTCGTGCTGCCCGGAGTGGGGAACTTCGGCGAGGCGATGCGTCGCATCCGCGCCCAGGGGCTCGCCGGCGCCATCCGCGAACTGGTCGATGCCGGGCGGCCTCTGCTGGGGATCTGCCTCGGGATGCAGTTGCTGTTCGACGAGAGCGAGGAGAGCCCGGGAGTGTCCGGGCTCGGGCTGCTGTCGGGCAGCGTTCGCCGGCTGCGCACAGAACGCAAGCTCCCGCACATCGGTTGGAGCGCGGTCACCTGGCGGCCCGGCCCCCTCGCTCCGGCGGGGGACGGGGCGCCGGGTGCCGGATCCACCTATTACTTCGTGCACACCTACGGCTGCGAGCCGAGCGACCCGGATACCGTGCTTGCCACGGCCGACCATGGGGTGCGGTTCACCGCTGCGGCAGGACGAGGAGAGGTGACAGGGGTGCAATTCCACCCGGAGAAGTCGAGCGCGGCCGGCATGGAACTGCTGGGTCGCTGGCTCGCCGTCGTCGATCAGCGGAACGAGGCGCGCGCGTGAAGATCACCCTTTTCCCGGCGATCGACCTGCGTCGCGGACACGCGGTCCGTCTGCGCCAGGGGGATTTCGACCAGACCACCGTCTTCAACGACGATCCGGTTGCCCAGGCGCGCGAGTTCGCCGAGGCCGGGGCCGACCACCTGCACGTCGTGGATCTGGACGGGGCGCTCGACGGCGCCCCTGCGCATGCGGCCCTGGTGGCGAGCATCGCGGCGGCCTTCCCCGGCACACTCCACATGGGCGGTGGCCTGCGCTCGCGCGCGGCCATCGAAACCGCCCTGGCGACCGGCATCGACCGGGTGGTGGT
>DAOKZF010000054.1:1376-9429 GCA_035325785.1 Miltoncostaeaceae bacterium | reverse complement strand
GCCGTCGGCGCCGGAGCGTTCGGCGATCGCCCGCCGGGTGGCGGCATCGGGCACGATCAGCTCATAGTCCACCAGCCCGAGGCAACCGCTGGGGGCGGGCTGGCGGCTGGTCCAGGTGTTCAGCCCGATGTGGTGGTGGTAGCCCTGCGCCGAGACGAAGAGCGCTCCCGGCAGGCCGTCGACGGTCGCGTCCAGGCCCAGCACACCCACGTGGAAGCGGCGGGCGGCGGCCAGATCGTCGACCCGCAGGTGGATGTGCCCGATCCGTGTGTCGCCCGGCACGTGCGCGGACACGGGCCCGTCGGGAAGGTCGGACATCACCCCGTCCAGATCCAGCGGCAGGGTGGCCATCTCCAGTTGTTGGTCGCGGTAGCGCCATTCGGCGCGCGGGCGGTCGCGGTAGATCTCGATCCCGTTGCCCTCGGGGTCGGCCAGATAGATGGCCTCGCTCACCAGATGATCCGCCGCGCCCTGGAAGCGCGCGTTCGCCGCGCTGACCCGGGCGATCGCCGCGGCGAGGGCCGCCCGGTCGGGCACCAGAACCGCCAGGTGGTACAGGCCAGAGGCGTTGCGCGGTGCGGGGTGGGCGTCGGGCGCGCTCACCAACTCCACCAGGGTGCGCCGGCCGGTTCCCAGACGCAGGACGGTGCCGTCGTCGGTGCCGGGGAGGGTCTCCAGACCGATCGCGTTTCGGTAGAAGTCGGCCACCCGTGCGCGGTCGCGCACCGCCAGGCGCACCGCTCCGATGGCGGTTCCGGCATGTGGGGTCTGTACGGCCTGTGCGGTGTGCATCGCATCCCCGGATAAGAAGTTGACCTCGCAATAATAGGGCCATTCGGCGCCGGTGGCCCTCGACTGCCGCTGTAATGTCCCGCCGATGCACCGCGGTCACCTGCTCACGTCGCGCACCGCCGCCGGCCGGCTGCCCCGTTGGGGCCTCGCCCTGGCGCTGCTGTGCTGGGCTCTTGTGGCCGGCGTCGCCGCGGGGCAGGCATCGCCCGGGCTCGCGTCGGCCCCCTCGGCGACGGCGACCGGCGCGCCGAGCGCCGCCGAGGTCTCTCTGGCTCGCCGCTACGCCCCGGTCGTGCGCCTGCAGGAGCGCCCCGGCGACGGCGCCTGCGATGAGGGCGAGCCGTATGAGCCGATCGACGTCAACGTGATCCTCGGCAACGACGAGGTGTTGCTGCGCGGCCCGTGGGACCGCACCAACATGGTCGCGATCGCCCCCGACGCGAAGCGCTTGGGGCGGGGGCTGTGGGGTTACCACCTCGACTTTCCCGGCGATCCGTTGCGTCCCGGTTGCGACTACGCGCAGTGGGCCGACCGGGTCGGCGCGGATCATCCGGCCACCACCTACGCCCGGGTGGTGAGTGAACGGGGCGTGCCGGACCGCATCGCGCTCCAGTACTGGTTCTACTACGTCTTCAACGACTGGAACAACACGCACGAGGGCGACTGGGAGATGGTCCAGATCATCTTTCCCGCCGCCAGTGCGGCCGCCGCCCTTGGCACCGATCCGCTGGAGGTCGGCTACAGCCAGCACTCCAGCGCCGAGCGGGCGGCGTGGGGCGCCGACAAACTTCAACTGGTCGGCGGAACCCATCCGGTGGTGTATCCCGCGGCCGGATCACACGCGAACTTCTTCACCAACGACGTCTTCCTGATGCGCTCGGGGGCCGAGGGGGTCGGCTGCGACGATGCGGGCGGGAGCACCAGGACCATCCGGCCGCTGGTCGCCACCGTGCCCGAGGGGCGCGCGGACTACCTGACCCTCTACCCGTGGTTGGGTTTTGACGGCCACTGGGGGGAGCAACAACCGGGGGTCTTCAACGGCCCGACCGGTCCGAACGAGAAGCTCCAGTGGACCGAGCCGATCACGTGGTCGCAGACCGAATGGCGCGACACGACCTTCACGGTGCCGAGCGGCGGCGGGGTGATCGGCACCCAGGCGACGGACTTCTTCTGCACCGCCGTCGGCGGCGGGTCGCAATTGTTCCGTCGGGCGGTCGCCAACCCGCTGCCGGGAATCGCCGCGCTTGCGCTGTTGGTCGCGCTGGTCATCTGGGGCGTCTGGCGCACCACCTGGCGGCCCGTGGAGCCGTTGCGTCCCGCCCGACGACGGGACTGGGGGTGCCTGGTATCGACCGCCGCCGCAACCATGCGCGCCCATCCGCGCACGTTCTTCGGCATCGGTGTGCTCTTTCTCCCCCTGGGGGCGGTGGTCGCACTGGTGCAGTGGCTGCTCTTCCGGGTGACCGATCTGAAGTTCCTGCTCGACGAGGCCAGTGCCCAGAACGCCTTCGTGGCGACGTTGGCGGTGTCTCTGGGGCTGTTCTTCACGCTCTTCGGTCTCACCTTGGTGCATGCGGCGACCGCCCGCGCCCTGGTGTTGATCGCCCGCGGCGAGCGGGTGCGCGCGTGGCCCGCGTATCGCTCTGTGCTCGCACGTTGGCGGGCGTTGGCGCTGGCGTTGCTGGCCGCCTTGGCGTTGCAGGCGGCCCTTCAGGTGAGCGTGGTGTTGCTTCCCGTGGCGGTGTACTTCCTGGTGCGGTGGGCCATGTTCGCGGTGGCGATCGGCGTTGAGGACCATCCGTATCCGGGCCCGCTGCGCCGGTCGGCATCGTTGGTGCGCGGCAGTTGGTGGCGGGTGGCGCTGGTGGTGATCGGGGTCACCGGCACCGCGCTGCTGATCGGCCCCACGATCGGCGTGCTGGCGCTCCTGGCGACCGGTGCGGCCTTCTGGACGGTCAACCTGATCGCGGCGGTCGTCTACACGCTCGCCATGCCGGTCGCGGCGCTCACCACGGTCTACCTCTATTTCGACCTCTGTGAACGGCGCGCCGCCGAGGCGGCCGATGGCGCTTCGGTCGATCCTCCGACGGCGGCCGATTCGGTCGGCGCGAGTTGACGCATGGGCGCGACGGGCGCGGGGCGGCACGATTCGCTGTCATGAGAGGGGCCACGTCCCCGTCGCGTCTGTGAGGTCCCATGGTTGACGATCCCATCACCGTCGAAATCTGGTCGGATGTCGCCTGTCCCTGGTGCTATATCGGCAAGCGGCGTTTCGAGGCCGGGTGCGCCGCCTTCGCCGAGGCCGATCCGGCGCGCCCCGGGGTGACGGTGCGCTACCGCAGCTTCCAGCTGGCGCCCGAGATGTCGACCGACTTCGAGGGCGATGACGTCGCCTATCTCACGGCGCGCCTCGGCATCGGCGAGGACGAGGTCCACCGCATGCGCGCTCAGATCACCGCGGCGCGCGCCGGTGAGGGGCTGACGCTCGATTTCGCGGCGGTGCATCCCACCAACACCCGCGACGCCCACCGGCTGCTGCACATCGCCCGGGAGGCCGGTGTGCAGGAGCGGATGAAGGAGCGTCTGCTGCGGGCCTACTTCAGCGAGGGGCGCAACGTTGGCGATCGAGCCGTGCTGGCCGAGCTGGCGGGTGAGGTCGGGCTGGATCCCGGCGAGGTGGCCGCCACGCTGGCGGGCGATGCGTGGGATGCGGCGGTCGATGTCGATATCCGTCGCGCCGCCGGGTTGGGGATCGGCGGGGTTCCGTTCTATGTGATCGACGGGCGCTACGGCCTGTCGGGCGCCCAGCCGGTCGAGCTGTTCACCCAGGCTCTGGAGCGGGCGTTGGCGGACCGGGGCACGCCGGAGGAGTGATGGGTGGCCCTCGCGCGCCACGGCTCCCGGCCCGCGGCGCGCGAGGACTCCTCAATCGGTTGGGGCGAGCACCCGGCGGGTCTGCGGGTCCCAGCGCAGCGGCCCGCTGCCGGCGCCCAGCAGGGTGCGCTGATCGTCGGTGAGCTGTCGGGCGATGCTGCCGGGCAGGCTGGAGGGGAAGTACCAACGCTGTTGGATCCACGCGCGGGTGAAGGTGATCCGCAGGCTGCGGCGTTCCTGATCGGTGGCGTTGGGGGCGGTCGCCTGCCACAGGGCGGCGTCGTACACGACCGCCCAGCCCGGTGGGAGCGGGACGTCGCGCGCCGACCGTTCGGCGTCGGCGGCATCGTCGCCGTATCCGCCGACCGCGATCGGCACCAGGCGCGGTGCGCCGGAGCGTTCATCGAGCGGGTCGAGGGCGCAGATGACGTTGAGCAGCAGCGGCAGCCCGGGGGTCGGGAAGGGGTGGTCGCGTCGGGGCGGCGTGGCGGGGGCGCCGGGCCGGGCGCCGTGTCCGTCGAAGGAGGAGAGCACCATGTCGTCGCCGAGGACGGTGCGCCCCAGGGCGACCGCGCGGGGGCGATCCCAGAGGCTCACGAACGCATCGTGTTTGGCCAGCAGCAGGTGGCTGGTGCGCGCGGTGTCGGTGAGCCAGCCGCGTTCGGCGGCGATGTCCTCCTCTGCGGCGAACACCTCGCTCAACGCCTGTCGGCCGGCCGCCACCTGCGTCTGCACCAGCAGATCGGGTAGTACCGCGACGCCGTGTTCGCGGATCTGCGCGACGGCTTGGGCGGTGGTGGGGGCCGGCGTCAGGGGGTCGGTCATCGATGTCTCACGGGGAGGGGGTGCGAGTGAGCGCGTGTCGTCGGGGCGACCGCCGCGCGTCGGCGGCCCATGCGGGGCGCGCTCATCAGCATGCCGGAACCGACCGGAGGCGGCCGCGGCATGGGGAGCGCCGCCCGCGCGCGGGCGGCGTGGGCATTCGATGGGTGAGGGCGATCGGCGCCGGTTCAGCGGCGTGCGGACACGCGCAGGGTCACCTGCGCGTGATGCGGCGTGCGCCCGTCGGCCGCCCATGCGGCGCCCCAGAGCCCGGGGCGGGCCGGGAGGGCAAACCGCGAGATCCACGGGCCGCCGTCCAGCGGCACCACCGGACGCGTGCGGCAGACCCAGTCGTTCCCGGGCGGTTTCAGGCAGACCCGCGAGCGCGGCTGGTAGCGCTCGGCGGAGCGGGCCTCCACCACCACGCGGTTGCGGATGAGGTGCAGGGTGATGCAGCCGTCGCCGGTCCGGCTGCAGTGCTGGGCTTTGGTCGGGGGCGCCGGCGCCGCGCGGGCCGTGGATACGCCGACGGCCACACCGATCAGCGTGCCGGCCACCGCCAGGGCGAGGGCCGCCCCGGGACCCGGGACGAGCGCGCGCACACCGGAACGTCGGTTCCCGCGTGCCTCTGTGGGGTGCGCCCGTCGGCGCCTGCGGGTGAACATGGCCCCATAATCGGCGTTCGCGGCCCGCCGCTCGATGGCCGACACGGGTGGGCGGTGGGCCGAGCGCGGAGCGGAGAGGGAGGGATTCGAACCCTCGAACCAGGTCAACCCCGGTTAACCGCTTAGCAGGCGGTTGCCTTCAGCCACTCGGCCACCTCTCCGCGCGGGGCCGTATGGTACCGATTGCGCACCGGAGGGGTGGCAGAGCGGTCGAATGCGGCGGTCTTGAAAACCGTTGACCCGGTTCCCCCGGGTCCGTGGGTTCAAATCCCACCCCCTCCGCTGGCCGGCATCGGGTCATCCCGCCTGGCTGGGGAGCGCCAGCCGACGCCGCAGGCCGTTGCCGACGCTGTGACGGAAATGTCCGTCGTGCTGGAGCCGGCCGACGACGATCGCGGGCGCGATATCCAGGCGGTCCGCGAAGGTGGTGATGTCGCCGAGCGAGAGGGCTCTCAGTTCCGATTCGTGTTCCCTCGGGATCAGGATCCCTGCCGCGAACCTGTTCGCCTCGTCTTCCCGCCGCGCATGCTCCGCGTCGTCGCTGCGTGCGGTCGCCTCCACGAAGATCGCCTTCTTTCGGTGGAGGAGCACATGACCGGCCTCGTGGAAAAACGTGAACCAGAAGATGTCCTCCCAGCGGTGACGCAGGTTGAGCTGGATCAGCGCCTTTGACGGGGTGAGCCAGCGCGCCGCACCGTTGACGCGGGCGCGCGGGAAGGTGTCTTCGATGACCACCGCAACCCCGACTTCGGCGCAGGCTTCCACGAGCCGTGGGTGCCATTCGCGCGGCTCACGCCGCGTGAGCGGTCGGATCTCGTGAAGCACACGGCGGAATTGGTCTCGGTCGTACGGCGCACAGGGAATCCGGTTCGCGCGAATCTCGCCCGCGCGCAGCCACGCGGCCAGTGCGTGCTCGTCGCTCGTGAACACGGCCGACTTTCGGTACGCCGCACCTGCGACCGGCCAGACCGCTCGGTCGGCGATGCCGAGGAAACGCAGAACCGCCGCCACCAATGCGGCGCCCTCCACGCCGCCCGGTAGGTAGCCGCGCCGCGTGAGTTCCCTGATCGGGAAGGACCTCGCCCACTCCAGGTCGTCCTCCAACGAGCGGGCCTCTTCGATGTGCGCGAGCGTCGCGCGGTAGTGCGCTTCGCGCGTGATCCAGAAGGTGGCGGAAACGCCGAACACCTTCTCCAGGCCGAGCGCGACCTCGGCCGACAGGGGGTCACCTCGCCTCACGATCCCGTTGACATGCTTCACGGAAACACCCAAACGGGCCGCGAGATCCGTCTGGGTCATGCCGCGTTCGTCCAGCAGCTCGGCGAGCGTTTCGCCGGTGGGGATGGCGTCACCGGATCGGGGTTGGGTTGTCGTGTCGGCGGGCATCTGCTCGGTCACCTCCTCAGCGGTAGTCCTCGACGGCGACGACGCGAATTGCGGTGACCCGGGTCCAGTCGAGGCTCCCGTCCGGTCGTATTGGGGCCGGGGTGTTGGCGGGTTGGATCACGAGCCGTTTTCCGCCCGGCAGGTCGAGGGCAAGCTGCCCGCGGCGAGAACCGTGCAATTCGTGGCAACGGCCGGGCAGGTTGCGGAACTCGTCGAGCACCGGCGCGGCCGCCAAGTCCGCGATTCGCTGCCCCAATCGTGCCGCGCAGGCCCCGCCGTGTTTCTTGGTCGCGACGCTTCGAGACTCGCAGACCTCCCGCAGCTCGGACGACGCGTACGAGATCTCCATTGCAAAAGTACTGTACCCAGATCGTATAAGAAAACCGAACGCCTGACGAGGACGGAAGAGGGCGCTCCCGCGTCGTGCGCCCCCCGACCTTGACCTACCGGTTCAGGTCGAAGACGAACACGCCGCCGTCGGGCGCCTCGGCGGCGCTGATGTCGTGGCCCAGATCGCGGGCAAACAGGTCGTAGTCGACCGCGACGTAGGGCCGCAGCGCGCCGGTGAGCCGGTCGAGTTGGTCCTCCAGTCCCAGGTCGTCCGCGGGGTGGCGGGCGGACCCCCCCCCCCCGTCCCACCCCCCCCCACCCCCCGCCTCCAAGTCCGCGCCGTGCGGCCCCCACCCCGCCCCCCCCAGGCGCACGAAGGCCGCGAACGCCGCTCCGTGAGTGACGATGCCGCGGGCCAGGCGTCCGACGGCCGGCAGCGATTCGTGCTCGCGCACGTCGATGCCGCAGAAACCCTCGAAGTCGTGAATCGCCCACTCCTCGGCGCCGGGCATCGGCGAGCCGGCGAGCATGGTCCGAACCCGCCGGTACAGCTCGTCATCCCCGATCGCCGCCTCGATCCAGACGCCGTGCAGACGCCCCTCGTTGTAGTCGCCGAGACTGGCGACATAGATGCGCGGAGGGGTGACCGTTCGTTCGATCTCCCCCACGGACGGTTGGCGGTGTTCGCCTCCCGTTCCCCGCACGGGGTTGCGCCCTGTCGTGCTCATCGTTGCCCCACCGCCCCTCAGCGCGAGCGTTCCACGAGTCTCCGTTCCATGGTGGCGGGCGCATCGATCCACAACCGCGCGCATCGACCAAAAATGCGCCCGACTCAGGATCGTTATCGGTAACGGGCTCGATCTCGCGCGCATCCCCGTCGACGGGTGCTCGCCCGCGATGGCCAAGACTCGCGTTCTGTACCCGTCGGCGGACCTGATCCAAGACCCGGTTGGTGACACGCACCCCATGAAACGGGTCCGCGACGCGCACCGCGTGCTCCAGGCGCCCCTGAAGGCCTGTCCGATAGGAGTCGGCCAGATCGGTCGCAATCACGTCGATCGCCGATCACCAGCCGGCCCTGCCGATCCAGCCAGACGGCCACCTGGGAACCAAACCCAGGACGGTTCACTTTCGACGACCTATCCGCTGCCTCCTCACGTCGGTGTCCCCGAAGCGGGGTTCAT
>DAOKZF010000054.1:0-1366 GCA_035325785.1 Miltoncostaeaceae bacterium | reverse complement strand
GCCGCGCCAGGGGCGCTGGCCGGCTCACCGGGACGGCGCGGTGGGCCCGGAGGAGCTCGCCGTGGATCCCCGATGGTCGGTGACGCATCGGAGGCGTGCGGATACTCTTGGGTCACCTCCGAACCGGGGCCGTCCCGTGACGCGCGGAAAGGCGATCACCGATGAGCGAATGCACGATCGAGGAACACGAGGCCCGCACGTATGCGATCGCGCACCGTCGGGGGCACTACACCTCGGTGCCCGAGGCGATCGATCAGCTGCGCGCCTGGCTGAGCGAGCACCAACTCGCGTCGCTCGGCGAGCCGCTGATCGTGTACCTGTCCGGATCCGATGGCGTCGACTCGCCCCCGGATCGTTCGTGGGAGGTGCGCATCCCGATCGCCGCGCGCCCCGACGCCCCACCCGACGCGACGGGGGTTGCGATCCGGCGGATTCCCGGGGAGTTGGTGGCGACGACCACCCATCGCGGCTCGTACGAGCAGGCGGGTGAGGCCTACGACCGACTGCTCGCCTGGATCGCCGCGCACGGCGCCGAGGTGAGCGGTCCGCCCATGGAGAGCCGCCTCGACGATCCGATCGCCGCGGCGACGCCGGGCGGTCTCACCCAGATCATGGTCCCGATCTACGAGCGCCCCTGACCGTCCGTCGATCCGGCGGCGGTTGGGTGTTCGGGGCGTGCGGTCAGATGCGCCCCGCCGGCAGGCGCGCGGGCGAAAACGGCGTGGCGTCCACGGAACGGGACCCGCCGTCCAGCAGCATTTCGGCCACCATCCGACCGGTGGCCGGCGCGTTGAGGATGCCCCACGAGGCGTGGCCGGTTGCCACCAGCACCCCGTCGGCGCCCTCCACCGGCCCGATCAGCGGCACCCCGTCCACCGTCAGCGGTCGGAAACAGGCGCTGCGCGCGCGCACCGGCGCGTCCGCCAACGCCCGGGCGTGCACCCCGGCGATGCGCTGCAGTTCCTCACAGCCGGCATCCGATGGGACGATCTCGCGCGGGTCATCCGGCAGCGCGCCGTGCTCGGGGAACCCCGACACATACACCGCGTCGCCCGAGCCCGGATACAGCTCGATGGTGTAGCGCTGCTTGGTGCGCGAGATGAACTCGCTGAACACCGCCTGGGCGGGCGCCGCGGCCGCCAACACCAGGCTGACGCTCTTGGTGCCGAACACCTGGGGCAACGCCACCCAACGCTGGGCCTGCGCGGTCCATGGCCCGAGGGCCAACACCACCCGGTCGGCCTCCAGCGTCCGCCCGTCCACCTCGACGCCGCTCACCGCGCCGCGCTCGTCGAAGCGCAGTCCCTCGATCGTGCCCTCCACCAGCGTGGCCCCCGCGGCCACCGACTCCTCCACCAGGGCGGTC
>DAOKZF010000053.1:4866-9439 GCA_035325785.1 Miltoncostaeaceae bacterium | reverse complement strand
GCCGGGTTCCACTCGCGCACCAGACCGGCCTCATCCACCTCGATGATCGCCGCGGGGCTCGCGTCGATCAGCGCCCGCAAGCGCCCCTCGACAACCTCACTCGATGGGGGTGAGCCGCACGGGGCGCCGCCGGCCGTCGGCGCGGACATCAGGCGCTCACCGCGGAGCGACCGCGCGGGAAGTCGGCGATCGCGCTGCGCGCCTCGTCCTCGCAGAGGCAATCCGAGCCACCGCCGCAGCGGATCAGCACGACCTCGAACTCCACCTCGACCTCATCGCTCACCAGAACCCCGCCGGTCTCCAACGCGGCGTTCCACGTGAGGCCGAACTCGGAGCGTCGAAACAGGCCCGACCCGCTCATCGCCACCATGTCGCGCCCGGTGACCGGATCGGTTCCCACACCGGCCACGCGAAACTCGACCGGCACCGTCAGCGTGACCCCGCGCAGGCTCAGCGCGCCATCCATGCGGCAGCGGTCACCGGCCAGATCAACCGGATCGGGGCAGCGATACTGAATCTCCGGATATGTGCCGACATCGAGGAAATCGGGACTGCGCAGATGGTCGTCCCGCTGGTTGTGCCCGGTGCTGAGGCCGGCGGCCTGAATGGTCAGCTGGACCCCCGACACGGTGTGCACCTCGCCGTCCAGGTCGGCGGTGCCGGCGGTCTCGCCGAACTGACCGCGAACCTTGGTGACCATCGCATAGCGGGCCACGAACCCCACGCGGGTGTGCACCCGATCGAAGTGATATCGACCGGTGTTCATCGGGTTCAGCGGCGACGGCGACACGTCAGAGGCCCCCTCAGGCGGTTTTCCCTTTCGGCGGCGCGGACCGCCTGGGGGTGAGATCGCCAGGCGCGACCGCGATCTTTAGCCGACCCGCGCGGGGAGCGCACCGTCGGCGACGATCGTCCCCGGCGGCGTTCGTTCCTGCGCAATCGCGTAACGAAGGGCGCTGTAGAAGACCAGGTTGATCGCCACCCCGATCACCGCGGCCAGCTGAGAGTCGTAGAAGTTGAACACCTGGACCACCAGCAGGTTCACCAGCACGGCCCGGCGCAGCCAACGGTAGCCCGCCAACAGATCACGCCGCAGACGCCAGGCGCCGTACAGGGCGAAGAGCGCCACGAGCACCGATGCGCCCACCTGCAGGATCGACGAGGAGCCATCGTTGCGCGGCCCGACGGCGAACCGGTCGACCACCAGCACCAGCGTGCTGATGATGCCGGCGGCCGAGAGGAGCACCACCACCCAGATGACCACCCGCTGGAACAGCCGGGCCTGCACCAGACGTCGATAGAGACGCTCCGCCGCGCCGGCCAGCCGCACCCAACGGTTGGGCGCCGCGTCGACCAGGCCGCCGGCGTTCACGATCCGCCGCCGCAGGGCGTCGGTGAGCGGATCGGTGGGATCGGCCTGCTCGAGCAACCCCAGCACCCTGCGGCGAACCGCCCCCGCGGTCGGGTCGTGGATCGCCCGGTCGGTCAGCTCCAGGGCGTTGGCGAGCGCCGTCCGCGGGCTCATCCTGACCGCCCGGCGCAGGCCGACGATCGTGAGCGCGAGGGCGACGAAAACCGCGTAGATGATGGCCACCGCCGGCTGGTAGAAGTAGTCCACGTCGGCGGTGACGAACTTCCCCACCTCGTCGATGAACAGGCCGAATCCGGCGCCGCCGATCAACGCCGACCACCGCAGGGCACTCGCGCCGAGCGCGCCCAGCAGCAGCAGCACGGCCACCAACAGCAGCAGACCGCCCCAGAGGACGTGGGCGATGTGCAGGCCCCCGCCCCCCACCTGGGGGTAGTCGAGCGCGGCCAGGTAGACGCGCACCCCCAGCACCGTCGCGATCGCGGCGATCAGCGCCAGCTCCATCAGGTCGGCGCCGCCGTCGCGCCAGACGATCCGCGCGAGGGCGCGGCGCAACCTCGACGGTCGATCCGCCGTCGACTCGGACACGGGAGCGGGTGCGGTGGAACTCATCGGTCGTGCGTCGTCCCCTGTGAGAGATGGAGATGGTGGATGCGGCGCGTCCCGGCCGGTGGACCATCATGGGGCCGGCCGACGGCCCGCCGCCACTGAACCATGTCGGCCGGCGACGTCCCGAGATGAGTCCTCGTGGTGAGAATCGCGGGCACCCTGCCGGCGCGTGCCCGTCCGGAGAGCTATCGGTCGTCGACCTCAACGCGCATCACCGCACCGGTGCGCGCGCTCACCGTCACCTCGACCTCCCCGCGCGCCCCCGGGCGGAGGAACTCAACCGACCAGACCACCACGCCGCGATGGCGTTCGATGTCCGCCTCGCGGAAGATCCCTCTCACCCGTCGGTCGGCGACGCGAATCGCGCGCGCCAAGGGAACGCGCGACCGCCATGCGCGGGTCGCGTCCGCCTCGGGGCGACGGCGCCGATGGGTGAGGACCCGCTCACCGTCGGCGCTGATGCGCAACAGGTGGGGGCGCGCCGCGCGCACCGCCACCGTGACCTCCCAGACCGGGCGGCCGCGGTACCGGTCGGCCTCAATGTCATAGGGGCGCCCGTTGCGCACGCTGGACGTGGCTGTGGCGAGCGCGGTCAGGGCCCGGCGGGCCGTAACCGATGGGGCCTTCGCCGATGGCGCCGCGGTCGTTCGCGCAACGTGGTCGCCGCTCGCCACGACGACCGAGGGGGCCTCGGCGGCATGAACGACGAGTGCGCCCAGTAACACGGCGACCCCGCCCAACGCTGTGCGGCGGGGGAACGAACGGACAGGATCCATGATTTCCTCGCCGGTTGCACCGACCGGTCGGCAACGGCCGGACTACGATCGATGCTGACAGGCGCTCGGCGAACGGGCAAGCGCCCTCGCGCGAACGCACGGTTCAGGACTCCTCGGTCGCCCTCACACTGTCGCGCCAACGTGGAGTGAGCGCATCGACCCGTTCACGGTCGTCGCTGTTCACCAGCACATACAGGCGGTCCCCCGGCTCGATCCGCGTTCGCCCTCGAGGCGGAATCGCCCGCCGTTCTCGAACGATCATCGCGACGATCGAGCTGTAGGGCAGTCCGAGCTCGCGCACGGGTTCCCCGGCGATGGCATCGTCGGGGAACACCTCAAACTCGATCAGCTCGGCACCGGGGACGGCCGCGATCTCCTCCGGTAGCTGGTAGTGCGGGCGCCGTTCACTGACCAGCCCCAACCGACGTGCCAGCGGCTCCAACGTGGGGGCCTGCAACAGCACCGACACCAACACGACGAAGAAGACAGCGTTGAAAATGGTGTCACTCTCAGGAATGCCGGCCGACAGGGCAAAGGTCGCCAACACGATCGGCACCGCCCCGCGCAGACCGGCCCAGGCGATCAACGTCCGTTCCCGCCGGTCGAAGGGGCTGGCGAGGGTGCACACCGCCAATGGACGGGCGATGAATACCAATGTCAGTGACAGCACCACCCCGGCCACCGCAACCGGCGCCAGTTCGCTGGGAAACACCAGCAAACCGAGCACCACAAACAGGACGACCTGAGCGAGATAGGCCAACCCCCGGTGGAAGCCGGCCATCGAGCGACGCAGGCTGCTGGGGGTGTTGCCCAACCACAGACCCACTAGGTAGACGGCCAGGAAACCGCTCCCGCCGGCCGCATCGGTGACCCCAAAGGTGACGGCCGCGATGCCGAGGGAGGCGACCGGTGCGAATGGGGCGGTCTCGGCCGACACGCGCACGATCACCCGCGAGACGACCAGGCCGACCGCAGCGCCGATCAGCGCACCGAGAGCAAGCTGGCGAATCATCAGCACGCCGAAGTCGACCAGCCCGTATCCGTCCTCCGTGAGCCAGGCGATCATGCCGATGGTCAGAGCGATCGCGGTGGGATCGTTCGAACCGGACTCGGCTTCGAGCGTGCCGGCCACGCGTCGGCGCAGAGTGGTTCCACGCAGCGTGGCGAACACGGCGGCGGCATCAGTCGAACCGACGATCGCACCCAGGAGCAGCGCCGCTCCCCAGGGCAGGTCGAACAGCAGATGAGCGCCCGCTCCGGTGACGGCCGCGGTAATCAGCACGCCCAGCGTGCTAAGCAGGCCGGTGGCGACAATGCCGGCGCGGATGTCGCGCACATCGGTGGTCAGACCACCCTCGTAGAGGATCATGACCAGCGCGATCGACCCGATGATGCGCGCCAGGTCGGGATCGTCGAAATAAACGCCGCCGATGCCCTCGGAGCCGATCAGCATTCCCAGCCCCAAGAATGCGACCAGCACAGGCATGCCCGCGCGACGGGCGGCCAGTCCGGCCAGCACACTGGCCAGCAGCAGGGCCCCAACAATCAGGAGCAGAATTCCCTCTATCGTCGCCCCCTCTCCCGGTCGCTCGCGGTCGGATCACCGAACGCTCGCCGTGGTCGTTCTCGGCGTCCACGGCCGTCGGCGTCGCCGGACCAGTGTAAACAGGACGCTCCACACCACCCGCGGGCGTCATCGGGCTCCCGGTTGCGCGATGCGGCCTCTGTGGGCGCGTCCCCACCCAAGAGAACGCCGATGCAGAAGGAGATCCGGCCGCCCGCGCCGAAGGTGAGTGAGGACGCGGTGATCGCCGCGATC
>DAOKZF010000053.1:0-4856 GCA_035325785.1 Miltoncostaeaceae bacterium | reverse complement strand
TCGGGCAGGCCGAAGCGGTTCTTTGCGAGGAAGGCCGGGCGCTCGGCGGTGTGCGGGGGGCGGTCTCGCTCAGCAGGGGACGTTTGATCGCCTCGACGGTCGCCAGGTAGATGACCACGACCCCGCCGAGCGCCGTGAGAAGCGGGACGGGGATCGCCGTGAACCCCAGCGGCCCGGCGGCGGGCGTGAAGGGAAGCACCGCTCCGGCCCCGACGCACATCAGGGTGGCGAATGCCAGCGCACGGCTTGGGCGACTGCGCCAAAACGGGGTTCGGCGGGTGCGGATCACGAAGATCACCAGCCCCTGAGTGGCGAGGGACTCCACGAACCACGCCGAGCGAAACAGCTCGTGATCGGCGTGGAAAACCGCCAGCAGCAGGACGAACGTGATCACGTCGAACGCCGCGCTCACCGTGCCGAACGTCACCATGAAGCGGCGGATGAGCGCGGTGTCCCAATGCGACGGTCGCCTCAGCTGTTCGGGGTCGACGTTGTCGGTGGGGATCGCCAACTCGCCGACGTCGTAGATCAGGTTGTTGAGCAGGATCTGGGCCGGCAACAGGGGCAGGAACCCCAGCGCGAGCGAACCGCCACCGGCGCTCAGCATGTTGCCGAAGTTCGACGAGGTTCCCATCAGCACGTACTTCATGGTGTTGGCGAAGATCCGCCGCCCCTCCCCCACCCCGCGCGCCAGGACACCCAGGTCCTTGTCCAGCAACACGATGTCGGCGGCGTCCTGAGCGACGTCGGCGGCCGTGTCGACCGAGATGCCGACGTCCGCCGTATGCAGGGCCACCGCATCGTTGACCCCGTCGCCGAGCACGCCGACCGTCGCTCCCGCCGCGCGGCACAGGGCCACCAGGCGTGCCTTCTGCGCCGGCGAGACGCGCGCGAAGACCGTGGTGTCCGCGGCGAGCAGCGTCAGTTCGCGGTCGTCGAGCGCGTCGATCCGATCACCGGTGAGGACGCCGTTCACCGGCAGCCCCAGGTCGGCGCAGACCCGCTCGGCCACCTGAGGGTTGTCGCCGGTGACCACCGCCACCCGCACTCCCAGTGCGTTGAGTTCGGCGATCGCCTCGGCGGCCCCCTCCTTGGGTCGGTCGAAGAACGCCAGAAACCCGACGAGCTCCAGATCGCGTTCCCGCCGGTCGTCGATGGTCGTCACCTCGGCGTCCACCGGCCCGGTGGCGACCGCCAGCAGCCGGCGTCCCTCGGCGAACAACCGCTCGGCCACGGCCCGCTGGGCGGCGCTCACCCCACGGCAACGCGCCATGATCTCCTCGGGCGCTCCCTTGGCGATCAGGCGGGCCCCGACGCCGTGCGCGACGATCACCGAGGCGATCCGCCGTTCGTGGTCGAAGGGGCGGACCGCCCGTGTCGGCACGGGGCGCTCACCGGGCGGCGCGTCGGCCCACAGAGCCAGGTCGAGCGCATTGCCCCCAACCGGCCGCCCGGCATCCCAGGCCACCTCGGTGCACGCGCGCCCGAGGGCCAGGACCCGATCCGAGGGCTCGCCATCGCTCGAGAGCGCCGCATCGAGGGTGATCCGCCCGTCGGTGAGCGTGCCGGTCTTGTCGGTGAGCAGCAGGTCGATGTTGCCCAAATCCTCGATGCTCATCAGGTGCTTGACGAGCACCCGATGCTCCGACAGCCGCCGGGCGCCGGTGGCGAGGCTGACCGTGACGATCGCCGGCAGCAGCTGCGGTGTGAGGCCGACGGCCATCGCCAAGGCGAAAAGAAGCGCCTCGAGCACGGGGCGGCCCAGGGCCACGTTCGCGGCCAGCACCACGACGGCGAGCAGCAGGGTGACGCGCACCAGCAGCAGCGAGTAGTCGCGCAGACCGAGCGAGAACGCGGTCGGCGGCGGGCGCTCGCCCAGCGCGAGGGCCTGCGCGCCGAAGGCCGTGCGTCCGCCGGTGGCGACCACGATCGCCCGCCCGCGACCGCGGCGGATCACCGATCCCATCAGCACGCAGGACGCCGGCGCGAAACCGGCGGCCGAATCCGGCTCGGCCCGTTTGCGGGCCGGAAGGGGCTCTCCGGTGAGCACCGACTCATCGCATTCCAGATCGACCGTCTCCAGCAGCCGCAGGTCGGCGGGCGCCAGATCACCCAGGGCAAGCTCGACGATGTCGCCCGGCACCAGCTCGCTCACGTCGCGCCGTTGCGCCCGGCCATCGCGTACCACCGTGGTCCGATGGCGCATGCGCGCGTGCAGGGCGTCGACCGCGCGTTCGGCCCGGTACTCGTTCACGAAACCGAGCCCGGTACCGGCGATGATGATCGCCAGCACGATGATGGCGGCGGTGATCTCTCCGGTCATCCACGAGGCGATCGCCGCGGCGACCAACAGGATCAGCAGCGGATTGCGCAGTTGCCGCGCGAGGGTCGCGAGGGGCCGGGCCCGGGATGCGGCCAGGACGTTCGCTCCCCCCAACTCGCGCCGGCGGGCGGCCTCCCGATCGCTCAGCCCACCGGGCGTACCCCCGAGCGCGACGAGCGCACGCGCGCCGTCCATGCCCGCCACGTCCCGCACCGACAGGCGCCCCCACCGCTCGGGGGGATCGATCGGGGCCGCGGATCGGCGCGAGAACACATGCGCATGGTGAACCGATCGGCGCGCGCTGTCACGCGTGGTGTGTGCCCGGGGGGTGTCGATCGCGGGGCGGCCGGGGCGCGCGAGGCAGCCGGCCCGCGATCGGCGTCGTTCAGCCGAGCGGTTCGCTCGGCGCGCGCCCGTCGGCCGCCAGCCAGGGGTAGCGGTCGAGGTCGCGTCCCGCGTAATCGGGGTCGAGGTAGATGAAGCAGCGTTGGATCAGGAAATCGCGCACCTCGAACACGTCGCACCAGCGTCCGGCGTGGGTCACCCCGGCCCGCCAGGCGCCGTCGCGATGCTCGCCGGAACTGGTGCCCTCGCAGGCGAACAGATCGGTGCCGGTCATGATCCAGTTGAAGGTGGCGTAGTCGTGGAGGATCCCCGTGAGGGACCCGCCGATGTCGCCGAACATGCGGCCGATCTGCTCCCTGCCGGTGGCGACGCCCCATTTGGGGAACATCACCTGGGCGTCGTCGGCGAACAGGTCGAGGATGCTGGCGCCGGTGGATGTGACGCCGCCGTTGTCGAACGCTTTGAGGTACTCGAGGGCGACGGACTTGCGTTGTTCATCGCTCATCGTCTGTCTGCTGACCGCCATGGTCTGCCTCCGGATATCGCGGTGCCGCGCGCGCCGCGGGTGCCTTCGGTTCCACTGTAGCCCCATCACACCGAGACGCCCGGCGCAACGCGGTAGGGGACGTACGGCATCCGAATACCGAGCGTCGTCACGGTTTTTCGTCACCCGTGCGGGCGGATGCTGAATCGGTTGGCACCGACCGAAGGGACGTGGTGAGGGATGGGACGGGTCGAGCAGCGGTGGGATCCGCACGCGGCACAGGCGCCGGCGGACCAGCTTGAGCAACTGGATGCTCTGCGCGCCCGCTGCCCGATCACGCATGACCGAGACGGCGCGTGGGCGGTGTTGAGCCACGCCGAAAGCGCCGCTGTGTTGGACGATCCGCTCGCGTTCTCCAGCGCCGTCTCGGCCCACCCCGCCCTGCCAAACGGCCTCGATGGCGAGGAACACCGCCGCTTTCGCGCCGTGGTCGACCGGTATTTCCTGCCCGAGCGGGTGGCGCAGTTCGCCCCGGCCTGTCGCGCCGCGGCACGCGAGTTGGTGCGTGCTCTGCCGATTCCCGGCACGGTGGAGGTGGTCGGCGCGCTGGCCGAACCGTTCGCGGCGCGCATCACCTGCGCCTTCATGGGCTGGCCTCGCGAAATGGAGCGTCCGCTGCGGGATTGGATGGCGGCCAACCGATCGGCGACCCGGGCCCGTGATCGTGAGGCTCAGGCGGAGGTCGCCCGGTCCTTTGACGGCCATATCCGGGCGCGGCTGGACGCGTGTCGGGCCCGGGCGTCCCGGCGCGATGATGACGTCACCGCCCGCCTGCTGCGCGAACGGATCGACGGGCGGCCGCTGAGCGATGAACAGATCGTTGCGATCGTGCGCAACTGGACGGTGGGCGAGCTGGGGACGATGTCCGCCAGTGCGGCGATCCTGGTGGACTTCCTCGCCCATCACCGCGAGGTGCAATCGTTGCTGCGCGCCTACGACGACCCGCGACTGTTCGACGCGGTCACCGATGAGGCGTTACGGATCCGCCCGCCGCTGATCGCGAACCGGCGGCGCACGACCCGCCGGGTGCGTCTGGGCGGGCGTCTGATTCCCGCCGGAGAGCGCGTGGTGGTGCTGTGGGCGTCGGCGAACCGCGATGAGACGGTGTTTCACGATCCCGACGAACCACGGTTGGACCGCGATCCCCAGGACAACCTGCTGTATGGACGAGGGGTGCATGCCTGCCCCGGCGCCGGTCTGGCCCGAATGGAGTTGCGGGTGCTGTTGGATGAACTGCTGGGCGCGACGCATGAGATCACGCCGCCGCCCGCGGGCGAGGGTGAACGGGCCTTCGCGGTCTATCCGGCGGGCGGGTTCTCGCGCCTCACCGTGAATTTGGCCTGAACGACCGCCCGTCCTCCACCGAGTTCCGCTCCCGCCGGGGGTCCCGGCCGCTCAGGCCGGATCCGCATTCCCGTGAGCCCGAGCGTCCCGCAGTTCGGCCAACTCGCGCTGCAGGGCGACCATCTGGCGCTGCATATCGATGTCCTCGAGAAACCGCCGGCGTTCGGCCTCGCGCGGATCCGGTGGCGCCGGATGGATCGCCCGGTCGAGCTCCGCGCGTTCCCTCTGCGCCCGCAGCCGCTCGAGTTCGCGCTCGGTGGGCCGATCGCTCAGTTGATCGAGAGCCCCCAGAAATTCCCG
>DAOKZF010000052.1:8048-9689 GCA_035325785.1 Miltoncostaeaceae bacterium | reverse complement strand
CGTGCTCCAGGTGGAGGGCCACGGTCGGTTCGGGCAGCAGCGCCGCGATTGCCTCCGGCCATTCGACGCAGGCGATCGCCCCTCCTCCCAGCGCGTCGACGAGCAGCTCGGCCTCTTCGTCGTCGGCGTCGCCGCTCAACCGATAGGCATCCATGTGGGCCAGGGGCACGCGCCCGACGTAACGTTGGGCGACGGTGAACGTCGGGCTGGTCACCGGCCCGGCGACGCCCAGCGCCTCGGCCAGGGCGCGCACGAAGGTGGTCTTCCCCGCCCCCAGCTCGCCGCTCAGGAAGATCAGGTCACCGCCCTTCAGCAGGGGTGCCAGGGCGCGACCGACGCTCGCGGTGGTGGCCGCGTCGCGACTGAGGATCTCCACCTCGCTCACATGAGCCTCAACTGATCGGCCGACGCATCGTTCGCGGCGTCGTCCGAAGATGATTCCGCGCCGTTGCCGCGTTGTATGCCGGCTGCCCCGCCCTCGGAGGGCGACCTCCCGAGGGCTCGCCGCTGCGCGAGCAGCTCGGGGATGCGCGCGAAGTCCTCGCTGAGCAGGCCGCGTGTAGCACGCGCGTAGAGGGCGGCGGCCGGATGGAACAACGGATAGAGCAGGGTGGGTGTGTCGCCGACGCTGATCGGCAGCGGGCACCCGTGCACCCGGCCGATCCCCTCCGGGCGCCCCGAGAAGAATCTCAGGGCAAAATTTCCCAGCGAGCAGATGAGCAGCGGCCGGATCAGCGCCACCTGGCGCAGCAGGTGCGGCCGGCAGGCGACGATCTCGTCGGCCTGCGGATCCCGGTTGCCGGGTGGGCGGCATTTGAGCACGTTGGCGATGAAGACCGCGTCGCGATCGAGGCCGATCTCACCCAGCAACTCGTTGAGCAGCCGGCCGGCGCGGCCGACGAACGGCACCCCCTGCTCGTCCTCCTGTTGGCCGGGGGCCTCGCCGACGAACATCACCTCGGCGTCGGCGCTGCCGGCGCCCACCACCACCTGGGTGCGGGTCTCATTCAGAGCGCAGCGGCGACAACCGACGACCTGTTCGCGGTGATAGCGCTCCAAGGCGGCGGCTCGCTCGACGGCTTCCATCCTCCCCAGAGTAGCCGCCCGGTCGGCCACACCGCGCCGCCGATGTCGGCCGATGCGCCGGTGCTTGTCGCCCGCACCCGCCGACGGGTATGCTCGCCCCACCAACGCGATCGCCCGGCATCCGTATCGGAGCTGGAGCCCAACGCGTTCGGTTTCCGAAGCGACCGTGGTCGTACCGTCTTTGCCTGCCCAGGCCTCGCCGACACCCACCCCCCTCTCAGCCACCGACGACGGTGGGCGCCCGTGAGGACCGTCCGCACCGTCGCCGCGTTGCGCGCCGAGCTGGCCCGGCTGCGAGCCCGGGGGCAACGGATTGCGCTCGTGCCCACCATGGGCGCCTTCCACGCCGGCCACCTGGATCTCATGCGCAGGGCGGCCCAGGATGGGCACGCGGTTGTGGTCTCCCTGTTTGTGAACCCGACTCAGTTCGCCCCCGGGGAGGACCTGTCGACCTACCCGCGCGATGAGCGGCGCGACGCCCGTTTGGCCGAGGAGGCCGCGGTGAGCGTGCTGTTCGTCCCCGACGCCGACGAGCTCTACCCGGAGGGGTTCGCG
>DAOKZF010000052.1:818-8020 GCA_035325785.1 Miltoncostaeaceae bacterium | reverse complement strand
CCACCGTCACGGTCGCCGGCCCGGCGCAGGGCTTCGAGGGTGCGACCCGCCCGACCCATTTCGCCGGGGTCGCCACGGTGGTGGCAAAACTGCTGATCGCCGCGCGCCCGGACCGGGCGGTGTTCGGTCAGAAGGACGCCCAGCAGGTGGCCGTCATCCGCCGGATGATGCGCGATCTGCACCTGGACGATGTGGAGTTAATCGTCGCCCCGATCGTCCGCGAGCCGGATGGGCTCGCCATGAGCAGCCGCAATGTCTACCTCTCCCCGACCGAACGCACGGCGGCCCTCGCCCTCAGCCGCGGACTGAACGCCGCCGCCCGCCTGGCGGCGGATGGCGAACGTGACACCGCGCGCTTGGAGGGCGCGGTGAGCGCGACGATCGCCGCCGAGCCCGCCTGTCAACTCGACTACGTCGCGGCCGTCGACCGCGACCGATTCCACCCCGTCCCCGAACTGGCCGGACCGACGGTGCTCGCCGTCGCCGCCCGAGTCGGCACGACTCGTCTGATCGACAACGTTCTGCTCCCGACCCCACCCACGGAGTGACCACGGTGCCCCCACGCACACGCACGATGATGAAGAGCAAGATTCACCGCGCGACGGTGAGCGATGCGAACCTCAACTATGTCGGCAGCATCACGATCGACACCGACCTGCTCGAGGCGGCCGACATCCTGCCGTACGAGCAGGTGGCGGTGGTGAACATCACCAACGGCGCCCGACTCGAGACCTATGCCATCGAGGGGCCGGCCGGCGCCGGGGACATCTGTCTGAACGGGGCCGCCGCGCGCCTGGCGCAGCCCGGTGACCTGGTGATCGTGATCACGTACGCACAGTACGACGAGGCGGATCTGGTCGGCTACGAGCCCACCGTGGTCCACGTGGACGAGGCGAACCGCCCGATTCGGGTTGGCCTGGAATCGGTGCCGATCGCCTGGGAGGGCGGATCGGACCCGCGGTGAGCGCCCCCCTCACCGCCGATCAGCTGCGGGCCCGCAAGGGCGGCGTGCCGCTGGCGATGCTGACCGCCTACGACTATCCCACCGCCCATGCCCTGGACCTGGCCGGGCTGGACATTCTGCTGGTGGGCGACAGCCTGGGCGAGGTCGAGCTGGGTTACGACAGCACGCGCGCGGTCAGCCTCGAGATGATGGCCCACCATGTGCGCGCGGTGCGCAACGGGGTCAGCCACACCCATATCTGCGGTGATCTGGTCGCCGGCAGCTACGCGACGGCCGAACAGGCGGTCGCCTCCGCCCGGGCGCTGGTGGCGGCCGGCGCCGATTCGGTCAAGCTGGAGGGCGCCCTGGTCGACCAGGTGCGCGCGATCGTCGCCGCCGGAATCCCGGTGATGGGCCACGTCGGCCTGTTGCCTCAGACCGCCACCGATTACCGCCGCCAGGGCACCGACCCGCAGGCCGCCGAGCGGATTCTGGCCGATGCCCGCGCCCTGGACGAGGCGGGCTGTTACGCGATCGTGATCGAGGCGGTGGCGCCCGATCTGGCGCGCCGGATCACCGCCGCGGTCGGTGCGCCCACGATCGGCATCGCCGCGGGTGACGACACCGATGGTCAGGTGCTGGTCGTTCACGATCTGATCGGCCTCTCCCCCCGCCCGCCGGCGTTCGTCGCTCCCCGCGCGAACGTCCATTCGGTAATCGTGCACACCGCCCTGGTGTTCGCGAAAGAGGTCCACGGCGAACGGGAGCCGTCGAAATGAGCGCGAGCGCCACCGAGGGGGTCGGCGAGAACTTCGATCGGGGCGCGGACGTCTATGACGAGGTGGTCGCCTTCAACCTGGCCGGGGCGCGCCACCTGATCGCCGCCCTGCCGGACGGCGAGTACCGTGACCTGCTCGATGTCGGTTGCGGCACCGGCTTCGCCTCCCTCGCGTTCGCGGACCGGTTTGGCCCGCAGAGGATGACCGGCGTGGACGCATCATCACAGATGCTCGCCGTGCTACGCGAGAAGCTCGTCCACCGGCCGGACATCACCGCGACGCTGCACGCGGCGGACGTTGCCGCCATGCCGGTGCCCGCGGAGAGCTTCGATGCGGTGATCAGTTCGATGGCCTTCCACTGGTTTCCCCGCAAGCAGCGGGCCGTGCAGGCGATGGCGGACGCGTTGAAACCCGGCGGGGTGCTGGCGATCCTCACCTCGGGCGCCGGCGGCGAGGGAGAGTTCCGGCGAATCCTCGCCCGTCTGGAGCCGGGCGTGCCCACGTGGGTGGGGGCGTTCGAGACCGTGCAACGCGACATTCCCGATATGGAGCGTTATTTCGCCGCCGCCGGTCTGGAGCCGGTGGACATCTGGGCCGAGCGGCGCATCCGGCGCATGACCCCGGCCGCCTACCTGGAGCGGATGCGGGTGGTGGCGGGCCACATCGCCCCGGACGGGGGCGACGATCGTCGCCAGGAATTGGAGCGCGAGGTGTCCGAGGCGGTCGCGGCCTGCGCCGCCGAGGGGCTTTTCGGGTACACCTTCGTGAAGCTGTTCGCGCTGGCGCGCAAGCCGCTCACCCGCTGAGAGCCCGGGGAGCCGCCGGCGAGCCGATCACCGGCGGGTCTGCCCCCCGCCGGCGGTGCAGGGCAACGCCGACGACAGACGCGAATGCGCGCCGAGGTCATCGGTCGGGAGCGCCGCGTGGGAGGAATCGGGCGCCGCGGCCAACGGCAGGTCGGCGAGCAACTCGTAAGCGCGTCGACGCAGCCGGTGGTCGTGGATCAGGCTGAGCACCATCAGCTCGTCGGCGCCGGAGCGATCGATCAGGTCCTGCAGGCGCCGGCGCACCGTCTCGGGTCCGCCCACGATGTGCCGTTCACGGTTCAGGGCGATCATCTGCCGCTCGTCGTCGGTGCGGTCCATGCGCAGGACCTCCTCCGGCGACAGCAGCGGGCCAACACGGGCAAGCGCCATGGTGAGCCAGGCATGATCGACGCTCGCCGCCAGGCGCTCGGCGTCGCGATCGTCGCTGCCGATCACCACCGACACCGCGAGCAGCCCACATGACGGGACATCATGCGCGCTCCGGTCGCCCGCCGCACGGTGGGCGCGCAGTGACGTCAGCCCGCGGTTCAGGCCGATGTGGTGGGCGTAGGCGAACCCGAGTCCCAGGCGACCGGCCAGCTCGGCCGAGTGGTCCGACGAACCCAGAAGCCACAGTTCAGCCGGCTCCGGCGCCCGGGGAACCGCCCGGATGCGGGCGTCCGGATGGTCGTCCGGATGGTCGTCGCGCAGAAAGTGCAGCAACCGGGAGAGCTCAGCCTCGAAGTCCCCATGGCCGGGGCGCAGAGCGAGCGCCGTGTGCGCATCGGTGCCGGTGGCGCGCCCGATGCCCAGATCGATCCGCCCCGGATGCATGCTGGCCAGCAGGCCGAACTGCTCGGCCACGTGCAGCGGAGAGTGGTTCGGCAGCATCATGCCGCCCGCCCCCACCCTGATCGTCTCGGTGGCGCCCGCAACGTCGGCGATCAACACCTCCGGCGCGCTGCTGGCGATCATCGCCAGGTTGTGATGCTCGGCGAACCAGTAGCGGCGGTATCCGAGCCGCTCACAGTGGCGGGCGAGATCTCGGGTGTTGGCGATCGTGGTGGACGCGTCGAAGCCGGACAGAATCGGCGCGACGTCCAGAACGGAGAGCGCGATGCGATTATCCACAGGGACACCCTACGCACGGCCCGACCGGATCGATTTCAGATCCGTTTCATCGTTTCACTCGCCCCGGCCCAGCGGGCATCCTCCGCAGACGGGGAGGATGCCCGGGAGCCGGGGGAGCGCGGCACCGCCGAAGCGGTGAGCCGGAGCCCGGCGGCTACTGAGCGCGCGACCCCGCGGCGATCCTGCGCAGGTCGAGCGCCTGGTCGAGGATCGCCTCGTCGACGCCCTGCTCACGGGCGACCTCGCGCACACCGCGACCGGAGGCGACCGCCTCCTTGACGATCGCCGCGCCCTTGTCGTACCCGATGTGCGGGTTCAGGGCGGTCGCCACCTGCAGGTTGCCCTCGGCCAGCTCGTTCAGCCGCGGCAGGTTCGGCTCGATGCCGCTCACGCACTTGTCGGCCAACAGGCGGCTGGTGGTGGACAGCAGGTGGATGGAGCCGAGCAGGTTGCGCGCCATCAACGGGATGCGCACGTTGAGCTCGAACTGCCCCTGCATGCCGCCGATGGTGATCGCGGTGTCGTTGCCGATCACCTGGGCGCTGACCTGGAGGACCACCTCGGGGATGACCGGGTTGACCTTGCCGGGCATGATCGAGGAGCCCTTCTGCAGCTCGGGCAGGAAGATCTCGCCCAGGCCGGCGCGCGGGCCGCTGCCGAGGGTGGCCAGGTCGTTGGCGATCTTGGTCAGGGAGACCGCGACCACCTTGAGGGCCCCGGAGGCCTCGACCAGGCCGTCGCGGGCACCCTGCGCCTCGAAGCCGTCGGCGGGACCGCTGATCGGCAGCTTGGTGTCGGCCACCAGCTTGGCGCGCACCCGCTCGGCGAACTCGGGGTGCGTGTTCAGCCCGGTGCCGGCGGCGGTGCCGCCCAGCGGCAGCTGGCCGAGACGCTTCGTCGTGTCGGCGACCCGATCACGTCCCTGGCGGATCTGGGCGGCGTAGCCCGAGAACTCCTGTCCGAGGGTGACCGGCACCGCGTCCATCAGGTGGGTGCGCCCGGTCTTGACGATGTCCGCGAACTCGTCGGCCTTCGCCTGGAGCGCGGCGGCGAGGTGGTCGAGCGCCGGCAGCAGCGTGTCGACGGTCTCCTGCAGGGCCGCGCCGTGAACCGCCGACGGGAACACGTCGTTGGAGCTCTGGCCCATGTTGACGTGGTCGTTCGGGTGCACGCCCTCGCCAGCGAGGTTCGCGATCACCTCGTTGGCGTTCATGTTCGACGAGGTGCCCGAACCGGTCTGGAAGACGTCGATCGGGAACTGGTCATCGTGGGCACCGGAGGCCACCGCGTCGGCGGCGGTCGCGACCCGCTCGGCGATGCCGCCGTCCAGGAGCCCGAGCTCGGCGTTCACGCGGGCGGCGGCACCCTTGATGCGGCCCAGCCAGCGCACGACCGGTACCGGGACGCGCTCACCGGACACCGGAAAGTTATCGATCGCCTTGCGGGTTTCCCCGCCCCAAAGCTCCGCCATGCGGGCTCCCTTTCATCGATTCGTGGTGTGTGCAGCCAACGGAAAATCCTACAGGCGCGGCGGTCGCCCGGCGGTCGGGAACGGTCGGCGCGGGGCCGAGCGTGAGCGTTCAGGGGGCGAGTCGGCCCAGTTCCTCGATGATCGCCATCGCCGCGCGCGTGCCGGTCTCGAGCGAGGAGACGGCCAGGTGCTCGTCCGGCGAGTGGATCCGGTCGCTCTGCAGGCCGAAGCCGGTGAGGATGGTCGGGATGCCCGCAGCGACCAGCGCGGCGATCACGGGAATGGTGCCGCCGGTGCGCACGGGGGCGACCGGCCAGCCGGTGGCCCGCGCGATCCCCCGCCGGGCCGCCTGAAGCACCGGATCGGACGGATCGAGTGCGGCGGGCAGGGCCGCCCCAAGGGCGGTGATCTCCAGTTCCGCCCCGGCCGGGCACGCGGCGCGCAGCAGGCCGTCGAGGATCTCCCCCATCCGCTGCGGATCCTGACCGGGCGCGACGCGCAGCGAGAGCGTCGCCTCGGCCTCGCCGGGCACGATGGTCGCGAAGGTGTCCGGGTTGGCGCAGCGCAGACTGTGCACGTCGAGCGACGGTCCGGCGAGGGTCCGTTGGTAGAACTGCGCCGCGGCGGCGGGATCGGCGGGCCGCAAACCGGCTTCGGTCAGGACCCGTTCCCCCGGCGGGAGGGTCGGCCAGATGTCGCGCTCCGCCTGGGACACCGGGATCACACCCTCGTACAGGGCATCGGGCAGCCGCCCGTCGCGGGGTGCCACCGCCGCCAGGATCGCCATCAGGCTGTGGGTGGCGTTGAGCGCCGCCCCGCCGTACATGCCGCTGTGTCCGTCACCGTCGGCGGTGCGCACCCGGATGCGGCGCGGCACCATCCCTCGCAGGCCGCTGCACAGCGCGGGGCGTTCGGGAGCGATCATGGGGCTGTCGTAGACGATGCAGGCCAGCGCCCCGGCGGCCTCCGGCGACGACAGGTATCGCTCGGCGGACACCCCGTGGGACTCCTCCTCCCCGTCGACCACGAAGCCGATGCGCACCGGCAGGTTGCCCTCCCGGGCCAGCCGCTGCACGGCCGCGATCAGCATGAACAGGTTGCCCTTGTCGTCGCTGGCGCCGCGCGCGTACAGGTTCCCCTCGCGCACCGTCGGTTCGAAGGGGGGGCTGGTCCACAGGGCCAGGTGCCCCGGCGGCTGGACGTCGTAGTGGCCGTAGATCAGCACCCGTGGCGCGTCGGGATCGCCGTGAGATGCCGGCACGTCGCCCAGCACCAACGGGTGGCCATCGGTGGTGCGGATCTCGACCGCCGCCCCGGCGCGCGCGAGTTCGGCGCTCACCAGGTCGGCGGCCCAGCGCATGTCGTCGCGGTGATCGGGGTCGGCGCTGATGCTCGGTATGCGCAGCAGCGCCCACAGGCGGTCCATCTCATCGCTGGTCATACGCATCACTTTAGTGGCGCACCGCCCGGGCCGGCCGCCCATTAGCCTGGGGATGTGAGCGACGAGATCCGAATCGAGACGCCGCGTCTGCTGCTGCGCCCGCCGCTGATCGGCGACTTCGAGGGGTGGGCGGACCTGATGGGCGACGAACGCTCGGCCCGTTTCATCGGCGGCGTGCAGCCGCGTCCGGTGGCGTGGCGGGGCTTCCTCGCGCTCGCGGGAGCGTGGCGGCTTCAGGGGTTCGGCATGTTCTCGGTCATCGAACGCTCCAGTGGCCGTTGGATCGGTCGGGTCGGACCGTGGCAACCGGTGGGCTGGCCCGGCACCGAGGTGGGTTGGGGCCTGCGGGTCGACGCGTGGGGACACGGCTATGCCGGCGAGGCGGCCGTGGCGGCGATCGATTGGGCGTTCGCGCATCTGGGCTGGGATGAGGTGGTGCACTGCATCGCGCCGGAAAACCGGCCGTCGGTCCGCCTGGCCGAGCGTTTGGGGTCGCGCCTGATCGGCCCCGGACACCTGCCGGCGCCGTTGGACGGACAGCGCGTGGACATCTGGGGACAGACCCGGGAGGAGTGGTATTCGCGCCCCAGGGGCATGGAGCGCTAGGGTGCCTCGCCGGCCGACGGCGGCC
>DAOKZF010000052.1:0-808 GCA_035325785.1 Miltoncostaeaceae bacterium | reverse complement strand
GCAACGTGGGCCGCGGCGTCGAGGCCGCGCTGGCCCCCAACCACGACCTGAAGCTGATAGCGGTCCTCACCCGACGGGATCCGGGCACGGTGACGCCGCTTGAGCCCGCCACCCGGGTCGAGTCGATGGACGCCCTGGATGGGATGCGCGACGAGCTGGACGTGCTGATCCTCTGCGGTGGCTCCAAGGACGACCTGCCGGTGCAGGGCCCCGAGCTCGCCGCGCGCTTCACCACCGCCGACAGCTTCGACACCCACCCGAAGATTCCGCAGTACTTCGCCGCGGTTGACGCGGCGGCGCGGGCCGCCGGGACGACGGCGGGGATCGCCTGCGGCTGGGACCCGGGGCTCTTTTCGATCCAGCGCCTGTTCGGCGAGGCGATTCTGCCCGACGGCGAGACCCACACCTTCTGGGGGCGGGGGGTCAGCCAGGGGCATTCCGATGCGCTGCGGCGGGTGCGCGGCGTGGCGGGGGGCGTGCAATACACCGTGCCTTCCCCCGAGGCGGTGTCGGCCGCGCGGGATGGCGGCGGCGCCGATCTGACCACGCGTGACCGCCATCGGCGGGACTGCTTCGTGGTGCTGAAGGAGGGCGCCGACCCGGATGCGGTGCGCGAGGCGATCGTCTCGATGCCGGACTACTTCGCCCCGTATGAGACCACGGTCACGTTCATCACCGCGGATGAGCTGGCGCGCGAGCACTCCGGGATGCCCCACGGCGGCTTCGTGCTGCGACGGGGGGCCACCGCACCCGACAGCGCCCAGCTGATCGAGTTCGGCCTGACGCTCGACAGCAACCCCCAGTTCAC